>JAGLDN010000429.1 GCA_023145575.1 Psychromonas sp. | reverse complement strand
AGTTGTTCAAATCATCAAACATTACTCCTATGTGCTGAACGCGAAAAAATCCCTATCGCGAAGGGTAAAGCTGTCTGGCGTTTTGTAATTCAGCTTCTTTCTTGGTCTGTCATTCAGCCTCACTATTACATTTTCAACTTCTGATTGCGATACTTTTTTAAAATCTTTTGATTTTGGCCAGTATTGGCGCAATAACCCATTAGTATTTTCGTTCAACCCTCATTGCCATGAGCAGTAAGGATCTGCAAAATAAACTCCACACTTTAAATGTTCCGTTATTATTTCATGGTATGCGAATTCTTTTCCGTTATCAGCTGTGATAGTAAATACCGCGCCTTTAAACTGGTGCAATAAAGCAATAGTCGCAGCTGTCACTGACCTTTCAGATTTATCATCAACGCGCATAGAGACAGTAAAACTGGTTTTCTGCTCGACAATAGTGACTAAGGCTCCACTGTGACCTTTACCGATTACTAAGTCTATTTCCCAATCACCAATTCTACTCTTATCTTCAACAATGAGTGGCCGTACATCAATACTTACTCGGTTTTTGATAAAATCTCTGCCAACTTGTTTATCTTTACTACGAGACTGATAAGCTTTACCTTTTCTGCGCAGATACTGAAATAGCTAGCCTCCACTTTTCTGATCAGACCAAATATGGAGATAGATGGTTTCATGGCTGATAAGGATATTATGCTCTTCCCTCAACCACCCAGATACCTGCTGAGGGCTCCACTCTATCTGAATCTTTGAATCAATTAATGCAATGAGACTACTGGTCCTTTTAATTGCTTTACGGGAAACTAAGCTACGATTATCAGCAAACAATTGTGCTTGCTTAATGCGATAACCTCGCTTGCCTGTATTACGAGAAAACTCTCTGCTAATAGTCGATTGGCTGACTTTTAACTGCTGCGCAATTTTATTTTGACTCATACCTGTTTTCTTTAAAGCATAAATCTGCTATCATAGGTCAGTTGTTTTGATTGTTGCATCTCTTGCCGGAGAAAAGCGATTAGCATATATTCAGCTGACCACTTTTTCTACCTAATCAAGTTATGCATTTACTATTTGAATCTAAGGAATTAATAAAAGCATGATAACTATTTATTTTGAAAGTTTTGGTGGAGGGTTTAGCCCATTTTCTGATCTAGAAAAAGAGATGTTAAGACAAGCATTTTCGCATGCTCAAATACACTGCCAAAAAGCATACAATGCTTCTCTATCAAGCTTTAAGCGCCATCGTAGTGAACTACAATTATGGTTCGGGAACTCAAAAAATATAACAATCTTGCATGTCATATCATCGATTAGAAAAATGCACATTGTTGTATTTAATCCCAAAATATTCATAACATTTGTTGACGCACGAGAAAGATACATTCAGAGAGGAGACCTTGAATTTGATACAGTCCACGATGCACCTTCTCAGGAGGACAATCATTTTCTTAAGTATCAGCAGGGTACAAGGACAATTGTCCAGGATAATCAAACAGCTTTCGTCAATTGCATAAGTTGGTCGGATCACGACGCAGGGTGTTCAAACCATGTAGGTTTAGGCATGCGTGTTTATGTGGGTCATGCTATGTTCTCCGAATCTTCAAGTCCAATTAAAAGATCACAAACTGTCATTCATGAACTAAGTCATAAAATATTAGGGACTGTTGATATAAACCTAGCAGGAAATCTAGTGTATGGTGAAAGAAATTGCCAACAGCTAGCAAAAACATCACCAGAGCAAGCGATTAAACATGCCGATTGCTTGGCATTCTTTATTAATAGTATTGAAAAAAAGTCTTATTGTTCTATCCTCTAAATGACCGTAAATCAATCGATACTGTTGTATATACCCATCAATAATTCCCTTAAAATTATGACGAATGATGTCAACTAGATATTTATGGTTCCTATCTAAGTTCCACAGCCAATCAAAGGTATAACTTTTTTTCGCCTCCCAGTTAACCTCATCATCATTATTAGGCGACAATTAACTTG
>JAGLDN010000428.1 GCA_023145575.1 Psychromonas sp. | reverse complement strand
TTATTATTGCTTATTTTACATCAGACAATGCTGATCGCATTAAGCACGATTGGCGCTGGGCAATGGGATAAAAAAAGCTACTGGTCGCGCGTTTCTGCTACGCAATTAGTATGTGCTCGCATGACGACTTTTTTCTTCGTTTACAGTTTATTGACCGCGCTTTATGTTGGTTGGGGCTATTTGCATTATGGCGTAACGCTACTTGCTGATTTATCTGATGTATTGCTATTGATGATCCCTTACCTATTGGCGGTTTCTGCACTGGGGATTGCTTTGAGCTCATTTTTTAAAAATAGAGAACGTCCAACACAGGTTTTTTTATTAATGGGCATGCCTATTATTTTCACCGCAGGATTTGTTTGGCCGACAATGCTTATTCCTGAAACGATTGTACACTTTACTCAGTTAATCCCTGCAATACCGGCTATTAATGCGATGCTCAAATTAAACCAAATGGGAACACCTTGGTCAGATGTTGTCGGTGAGTGGTTACAATTGTGGGGGCTATTTGCGCTGTTTTTTGTTTTTGCTATTTACAACATCAAAAAACAACAAGATAAAATAAATGCGCCACAAGAGATCGCAGAAGAAGAATAATCAATTAGATCATTAAAGGGATTTTTATAAAAGCTTGTCCATTATCTTCGCGCTTTGGTAACTTTCCTGCATGAATATTCACTTGAATTGCAGGATACAATAATTTAGGCACTGGCAATGTTCCGTCTCTTTTTTCTCTGACGCTAACAAACTCACTCAGAGTGCTTTCATTATTAATATGTAGGTTATTATCTTTACTTTCTTTTACCGTGCATTGATAAGCTAAAGGGCGTCCTCCAGGTTGATAATCATGACACATCCATAATTTAAAATTCTCCGGTAGCGCATGAATCCTTGCTACACTGCTAAATAATGTCGCCGCATCTCCCCCCGGGAAATCACAACGCGCAGTGCCTTGATCTGGCATAAATAAAGTATCGCCCACAAATACATTTCCATCAATTAATAACGCGATACTGTCATTGGTATGCCCTGGAACAGATAATATATTTATCCTTGTATCTGAAAAATCAAGTTGTTGATTATCATCAAGCAAGAGATCAAAACAACCTCCGTCTGCAATTAGCTGAGTATCATTAAAAAATGCTTTAAAGTGTTTTTGAATACCAACAACATTAGCACTCACTGCGATTTTAGCGCCTGTTTTCTCTCGTAAATAGTTAGCTGATGTTAAATGATCCGCATGTGCATGCGTTTCAAATATATAAACCAGTTTCAGACAATTTACGAGCAAGAAATCAAGCTGATCGTGAGCAAATGATTTTGCTACTTTGCCACTTTCAATATCGAAATCCAGCACACTATCAACGATAAATGCGAGTTTAGCGACGTTATCAAAAACAACATAGCTTATCGTTGAAGTTTGTTTATGAAAAAAAGGTTCTATTGTAATTGCCATATTTTTTACCACGTTTTACCAAGAGAGAAAAAGAGAGTGAGCGGATTTTCATCGTAGTAACCAAAACTGGTTGCGTAACCCAGACCAATAATAGCAGGCCCAAAGGTTGTATCCGTTCCTAAAAATAAACTACCCGATGTGACCACATTCCCAATATCCACATCTTCATTTAAACTCCAAACATTACCCGCCTCTAAGCTTCCTCCTAAATAAATCGGTAATCCAACACCATGCGAAACACCTGCTAAGTCATATTGATAAACAACCGCAGTAAACGCTTTATGATCGCCTACTAATGCATCTTTTTGATAGCCAGATAAATTAAGAAAGCCACCGAGTTCAGAGAGGTGCATATTCACCTCACCATCCGTGATCACA
>JAGLDN010000427.1 GCA_023145575.1 Psychromonas sp. | reverse complement strand
AATATTGTGCCTTGTTATGATCATCAACCTTGAGCCTGACAAAGCATTTTTTGCGTCACATGGTTATAAATAGATCCATGACAATGGCGAAGTATGTCCAACGGTTGCCAACCAAAATATAAGTAACGTCGCCACGCCATACTTAATATTGCACTAATTGCGCCGATGAAAGTCTTAAATCAGGAGTAAAGTTATTTTTTAGTTGCCTTGTCATTGTCTCATCTATTGTTATATGGAAGTAATCATATCATCTCTATATCGGTGGTAAAATTAACTATGCTTCTTCAGTATAAGTGCAGTATTTTTAACAAGCGGGCAATCATGCTTAGCAATTTTCATTGAAATAAACAGTAACAAATACAAAGTTTGCGCTTATTTTTGCTATCTAAGAGCATGTCTGACAAATAATTTTGGTATAATATGGTTATCGGTCGCGGAAAAATTAAAAAGGCTCTAAATGGATAAAATACATGCACAAACAACAACCAACACGCAACAGGCTACATTTTATTGGCATGATTATGAAACATTTGGGCTTGATCCAGGTAGAGATCGCCCCGCGCAGTTTGCAGGTGTGCGCACGGATCTTGATTTTAACTTAATCTGTGAGCCTCATGAATGGTATTGTCGTATTCCAAGAGACTATCTGCCTGATCCTCTTGCTTGTTTAATTACGGGCATCACGCCTCAAAAAACCTTACTAAATGGCTTGTTTGAAAACGAATTTATTCAAAATATTAATGATCAATTTAGCCAGTTTCACACCTGTGTTGTCGGTTATAACAATATTCGCTTTGATGATGAAGTTACGCGGTTTGCTCTGTATCGTAATTTTTTAGATCCTTATCAGCGGGAATGGAAGAATAATTGTTCGAGATGGGATATTATCGATCTTGTTCGTGCATGTTATGCGCTCCGACCACAAGGTATAAAATGGCCAGTTGATGATGATAATATTCCTTCTTTTCGCTTAGAGTTGCTTACCAAAGAAAATGGACTGAGTCATGCTCATGCGCATGATGCTATGTCAGATGTTTATGCAACCATTAACGTTGCTCAATTAATTAAACAAAAACAGCCCAAACTTTTTGATTATTGTTTTGATTTACGAAAAAAAGAAAATGTGCGTAAAAGATTATACATTGGTAGTCATACGCCATTAATTCATGTTTCAGGAATGTTCCCAGCCTCACAAGGTTGTATTTCATACGTTTTACCGATTGCTATGCATCCAACTAATAAAAATTCGGCGATTGTTGTTGAGCTTAATAAAAATGTTGAAGATTTAGTAAACTTAAGCGTCGAAGACATCAGCAAGTATTTATATACTCAGACAGCAGATCTACCAGAGGGAATTAATCGCCCTGCGATTAAGCTTATCCATATTAACAAGTGCCCATTTATTGCCCCTGTAAATACATTAACAGTTGATCGCGCGGAAGAATTAGGTATTAATCAATCGCAATGGCAGGAATCGCTTGATTTTATAAAGCATCACCCAGAGTTAACTCAAAAGCTGATCTCGGTATTTAACGTTGAAAAAGATCATCTGCCAAAAGAAACGGTGGAGGAAATGTTATATACTGGGGGATTTTTTTCCAATAAAGACAAAGCACAAATAGACCGTATTGCATTGTTACCCATGCAAGATTTACTTGCAAAGCAATTTGAATTTGATGATCCTCGATTAGCAAGTTTACTTTTTCATTATCGCGCAAGAAACGCAGAAGAATATCTTTCTCAAGAAGAATCCGACAAATGGCAACGTCATTGCCAAGGCTATTTTTCAGATAATAATGAACATTATATTGAAAAAATAAATAATCTATTACAAGAAAATCAAAACAAACCAGATATGTGTGATCTTCTGCATAAATTACTGGCGTATATTGACATTTAATATCTGAGATTCATTATTTACTTTAATTGGTAATAAATTAAAGTATGTGAGGAAAATGATGTGTTTATTATTTGCCTTCGATATGATTTTGCCAACAGTTAATATACCTTGCTTATTTTTCATCTTTATGTCATGTCGAAGAGTTATAAAGCACACATTGATCTGGCCCCTATGGCACTTTTTCCATTTTAT
>JAGLDN010000426.1 GCA_023145575.1 Psychromonas sp. | reverse complement strand
TGCTCTGATGCTCGAGCTAAAGCCTAACAGAGCACTTTGAAGTAACACCGGTATAGGTATAGGCGTACATATTTTTAAAACGATAATTTTACTGCGGAACCTCCTTCATTCTCCCCATCAACAATACATCCATGACGCTAAATTTTTTGCACCATTTAGAAAAGATTGAATTATTTATGCAGTGCTAACGACACAGCTCTGAATGAGATCCTCCATTTTGGTCTTCCTTTAATATCGCAAATCTTTGACTGTCAGTAAAATTTTCTTTTTTTATAAATATCCTACTTCGTTTAAGCTTATTAAAAATATTCTACTTTTTAATTCTCTTCTTTTGCAAGGAGATCACCCAATAGCCTCGATTTGTTCGTCAAATGTACATGAAAATTATAAAAATATAAACGATGGCCATCACCATGCGTGATTTATGACGCATATATTGATTAAAGAAAAATTCTTGCTCTAACCAAAAGCGCATGCTGAATCAACATAATAAAATTACCTGATAAATGTAAAAGTAGTCATATAAAACAATGATAATGTAGCAGTTGCAACGCCGAAATAAGCATTAATACAAATGATAATTAAATAAACGAATATACGACAATCTTGGTTTGGTTGAGTTAAGAATTTACATTAACTTTTAATGGTTTAGCATATTTCAACGTGCCTAAAAAAACAAAATATAGCAAATTTTTTATTTTTTTAGCAAACTAGCAGTCAAAAATTAAATGTCAAAATCAACTAGCAATAAAAGTTATTTCTTCGATTCAACTTCACATTTTTAATTAAAATGTTTATCATTAAATATCGATATAATGATACTTTGACTATTCGGCCATATCACTTTTCAAATTACTTAAGCCATTGATATTGAAAGTTGTTTTTTTATGGTTGTTTTCGGTGAAAAAATAACAATTAGAAATCATTGGGTTATATATTATCACGAAATTAATGAATCTAAAATCCCGCAATTAATGTGGGGCATAATAATTAAAAGGAGTTAATTTAGATGCATCTATTCTCAGAGTTACAAAAAGTAGGCAAGTCACTTATGTTGCCCGTATCTGTACTGCCAATTGCTGGCATTTTGCTCGGCGTTGGTTCTGCAAAGTTCTCTTTTATCCCTCTTATTGCGTCAGAACTGCTTGAAAAATCAGGTGGGGCAGTGTTTGATAACATCGCGCTGATCTTTGCAATTGGTGTTGCATTAGGCTTTACAAAAAATGATGGAGTAGCAGGTCTTTCTGCGATTGTTGGCTATGTTATAATGCATAAAACTATTTCGGTAATAGCGCCGAATGCCGACACTGGTGTACTTGGTGGTATTATCTCAGGCGCACTTGCTGCTGTAATGTTTAACCGATTCTACAACATTAAGTTACCTGACTACTTAGGCTTCTTTGCGGGCAAACGTGCCGTGCCCATCATGACTGGTCTTACTAGCATTATTTTAGGCATAGGCATTGCTTTAATTTGGCCCACAATAGGTAATGCCATTCGCTCTTTTTCTTTTTGGGCGGTGCATCAAGAGCCAGTAATTGCATTTTCTATCTTCGGCTTTCTTGAACGTTTACTTATTCCAACAGGTCTACATCACATCTTGGATACAGCTTTCTACTTTGAAGCAGGGACCTGTACAGGAAACTCAGGAAAAGTGTTACATGGTATTCTGACTTGTTATTTATCTGCAAATGATGCAAGTCGCGCGGCGGGCAACGGTTTTGGTCAATTAGCGGGCGGATATTTATTCAAAATGTTCGGCTTGCCAGCTGCTGCAATTGCCATTGCACATACAGCGAAACCGGAGAATCGAGCTAAAATAATGGGCATAATGGTATCTGCTGCTCTAACATCTTTTTTAACAGGCATTACTGAGCCTGTCGAATTCTCGTTTATGTTTGAAGCTCCAATATTATATCTACTAAATGCGGTATTAGCAGGCTTTGCATTCGCCATCACCAATCTATTTGGTATAGTACACGGCATGTCATTCTCAAACGGATTCATCGATTTCATGGTGCTGTCGGCGCACGCTAAAAAAATGCCGTTACTCATTATCATAGGTTTTTGCTACTCTGCCATTTACTATTCATCATTTCGAGTGTTAATTATATACTATGATCTTAAAACCCCTGGACGTGAAAATGAGGCGTTTGTTGAATCTTTAGTACTTAGTGGTCAGGGAATGTCTGCCGCGCTGATTAAAGCATTTGGTGGCAAAGGAAACATTGAAAATCTAGACGCTTGTATCACTCGTCTGCGGATCAGTGTTAGAAACAGCGTACTCGTTGATAAAGAAGCTCTTAAAAAACTGGGCTCGAAAGGTGTTGTTATTTCTGGTAACGGGGTTCAAGCTATCTTTGGTACTAAATCAGATAATTTAAAAACGGACATGGAAGCTTTTATGGCAATCTAATATTTATCTAGGGACTGCTGCGCTTTCAAATTGACAGCCACAATCAAATCATTGCACATGCTAGAACTTGCATAATCGAAAACTGTAATTTTTAGCTTATCGAATCTCATCGATATAGCATAAAACCGATTTTGCCTAGCAAATGTATTTTTAACTTAGTGGCTATACCCATCTAACGTAAAGATGCTTTGTCAGTCGCAAGCTCGATAATCAGAGCAAGGCATAACATAAGG
>JAGLDN010000425.1 GCA_023145575.1 Psychromonas sp. | reverse complement strand
AGACTAAATAATTTCTCTGGTTAATGAAATAACGACGCGTCTATTTTTAATTCGTCCTAACTTATCGCGGTTATCTGCAACATGATGTTTTTCACCATGCGATTCTACAATTATTTTATCTTCAGTTAAGCCAAGGTCGGCTAAATATTGTTTCACTGAACTGGCTCTTAGTTCTGCAGTTTCTTGATTTTCATCTGAAGATCCATAGCTATCGTTATACCCGGAAACTAGAACAATACTTATTTCTTCATCATATTTTATGTAGTCGCCAATCATTTTTAAGCGATCTTTAGAAATCGTCGTTAAATTAATACCATCTTCATCATATTTTAAAATACTAAAAGCGATATCTTCAAAATTGTAAGGTAATAGTTGTGCTACACAGTTATTAAATTCATTATAACTTTGATTAAAGTTAATGGCAGAGAGGCCAACACTAACGACTTGATTATTGTTGTACCAATCTTCGTAGTAAAAGGTCGGATTTTGACCTGACTCCAATTCATTAAGCATTCTCCATGCTTTTTGGCGTGTTACATAGCCATCAAATTGTTGATAAAATTTAACTTTTGCAATTTTTGTGGATTGTGCGCCAGGTACCCATTTGGGTGGCACTGATTTAAGGGTTGCAATTCGAGATTTTGGAAAGCCTTGCTTTGATAATAAAAAGAAACTTAATTTATGTTTTTTGCTTGCTTTAACTTCAAAATACGCCTCTCCATATTTTGGTATTGGGTGATCAAGCCTGCATTCAATGGGGGTAGATGCTGAGATATACCAAAGTGAGTTATTCAACTTTGCTTGGTATTCTTTATTCGCAGCAAGACTAAATTGACTGATACTTAATAATAAGATCGGCACTATAATGGGTTTGCTTTTATGTATTGTGTTAATGATAGTTTTATTCATGATCAGCGTCCTAATGAATGCTCTAATTTGCTTATCGGCAAGAGTTTAAATTTCTTTAGGAAATACTGATATAAGTTTGATATAATTCTTCTTTTTATTATTTCGTTGAGTTTTATATGACTGATATTTTAGCGAAGCGCTTTCGCGGGTACTTCCCTGTCGTTATTGATATTGAAACATCAGGTTTAAATGCAGCAACAGATGCAATTTTGGAAATCGCGGCCATCATGCCAGCAATGGATGAGCAAGGTTATCTCGTTGAAGCGGATCGCATTCACTTTCATGTCAAACCATTTGAAGGTGCAAATCTTGACCCTAAAGCGCTAGCTTTTACGGGAATTGATCCTTTTAATCCTTTACGGGGTGCTATTGATGAAAAAGATGCGCTTTGTCAGATTTTTAAAATGGTGAGTAAGCATCAAAAGCTAAATAAATGTAATCGTTCAATCATAGTGGCGCATAACGCTGGTTTTGATCAAGGGTTTATAAACGAAGCGGCAAAGCGTTGTAAATTAAAGCGCGTTCCGTTTCATCCTTTTAGTAATTTTGATACGTCGGCTTTATCAGGGCTTATTTTAGGACAGACAGTGCTTGCAAAAGCGTGTCAACAAGCAAATATTGATTATAATAATAAAGATGCACATTCAGCACTTTATGACACAGATGTAACAGCGAGGCTTTTCTTTTATCTTGTTAATAAATGGAAAGCGTTTGGCGGTTGGACTTAATAATAACAAATCAGATAAACACTAATTTGAAGAATAAATTGAGGTAAATAATGGGCATAGAACTAGATAAATTAACATTAGATAAATTGGTTGAAAATTCGTTCTCACAATTTAAAGAAGAACTCTTTTGTACCGATATCGATAAAGTTAAAATAACCTATGCAGATGCACAACAATTATTGAGTCAAGTACAAGCCACATTAAAGTCCTTTGATATCAAGCAAGGCGATCGTGTTGCTATCTGTAGTGAAAACAACGTGCACTGGGGAATTGTTTATCTTGCTATTACTTCTTTAGGTTGTGTGGTTGTGCCTATATTACCTGATTTTCATTCCAATGAAGTACATCATATTTTAAAGCATTGTGAAGCAACTGCTTTGTTTGCCTCTAAAAAACAAAAAACAAAATTAGACGAAGAAGATTTTACTTCTTCTTTAAAATATATTTTTAGCCTTGAAACATTAGATTTGATCGAAAACTTAAATGAATCACCGATTGAATTTGTTAATGAAGTTAAAAGTCTTGGTGCTGAAAAATTTACTCAAATGAAAGCAAAGGCATTTGAATTAGCAAATATAAAAGAAGCGGAACTTGAAATAAAAGAAGAAGATCTCGCGGCGATTATTTATACATCAGGCACAACGGGGCAGTCTAAAGGCGTGATGCTTTCGCATAAAAATCTGGTTGCTCAAATGCAACAAACACATGACTTAAATCCAATACTTCCGACTGATCGCTTTCTTTCTATTTTACCACTAGCCCATACATTAGAATGCTCGGTAGGTTTTTTAGTGCCTTTTGCAAACGGCGCTTCTATCCATTACATCACTAAAACACCCGCACCTAAAGTTATTTTAAAAGCAATGCAAAAAGTAAAACCGACGGTAATATTAACAGTGCCTTTGGTTATTGAAAAAATTTACAAATCAAAAATACAACCAAATTTTACTAAAAACAAACTGGTTAAGTTTTTATATAATAACGTGCCAATGGTGCGTAAAAAATTAAATGTCATTGCAGGAAAAAAATTACAAGAAAGTTTTGGTGGGCACATGCGTTTCTTTGGTATTGGTGGCGCAAAACTGTCTTTATTTGTAGAAGAGTTTCTTATTGAAGCTAAATTCCCCCATGCTATTGGTTATGGTTTGACAGAAACCGCGCCTCTTATTTCTGGTGCGATTCCATTTGAAACAGCGGTAGGTACTGCTGGTCGAATGGCAATTTGGATGGAATACAAATTTATAAAAGATTCTCCCGATCAAAAAGATGGTGAACTACATGTTCGAGGCCCTAATGTCATGATGGGGTATTATAAAGATAAAGCTCGTACTGCTGAAGTCCTGACAGAGGATGGCTGGTTTAATA
>JAGLDN010000424.1 GCA_023145575.1 Psychromonas sp. | reverse complement strand
AATAAAGACTTTAATTCCTAAATAGTTATTCTACATAGAGATTTTATATTAACGCGGCTTGGTACTAATTGCCTTGCCCTGCGGGGCACAAGCTCGAAAACCAAGACTGCGTTACAATAATCGAAAAGTGCGTAATATTGTGCCTTGTTCTGATCATCGAGCATGAGCCATACAAAGCATTTTTGCGTTACATGGGTATAGTTAACGTATCAGGCGAGCGATTAAAAAAAGCAGTTATCCACCGAACTGAGCGTGAATAGGACACAATAATTACACGGCACATACTTTGATGTGTTAAGCTAGTTTAAACAGTTATTAAAATAAATAAAAATGTAGTTGTTGCTGAGTGTTTACCCTTCCATACTCCTCTTAAAACACCACCAGTCAGTGGTGCATTAAAAGAAAGTATGGATATTGGATATATTTTCTGTCGCGCAGCGGCTCCGTTCAACAACGCATAACCTGAGCACTATTGTGATGCGATCCATAGAGGCAAGTGAGCTTGGTAGGTTATGCGAGATGTTTAGCATGAAAATCAAGATGATCATTTATAAAGCTACTAATAAAGAAATAGCTATGATCATAACCTGCTTGCATTCTTAGTGTTAGATCAACATTTTGTTGATCAATAGCTGTTGCTAGTGATCCTGGTTTTAATTGAGTATCTAAAAATGGATCATCTTTACCTTGATCGATCAATATAGGTAATGAGCAACCTTCATGGATCAATTCACTCGCATCATGATCAATCCACTGAGATCTATCAGTTCCTAAATAATGGGCGAAGGCTTTTTCTCCCCAAGGACTGTTAATCGGATTACAAATCGGGCAAAAAGCAGAGATTGATTTATACAAACCTTGATTTTTCAGTCCAACGATTAATGCGCCGTGTCCCCCCATACTGTGTCCAATAATTGATTTCTTATTGTTTACTGGGAAATTTTTTTCAATTAAAACCGGTAACTCCTTCGTAATATAATCATACATTTGATAGTGTTTGTTCCACGGTGCTTGCGTCGCATTTACATAAAAACCAGCGCCTAAACCAAAGTCATAATCATTATTTTCATCATCTGGTACATCATCACCACGAGGGCTCGTATCAGCGGTTACAATAGCAATTCCAAGTTCAGCGGCCTTCTTTAATGCACCAGCTTTTTGCATGAAATTTTGATGATCACAAGTTAGCCCTGAAAGCCAGTACAATACAGGGACTTTATTTTTTTCACTGGCATTGGGGGGTAAAAATATAGCAAATGTCATCGCGCAATTGACCGTTTTTGCATCATGTTGATACTGTTTATGCCATCCATCAAAAACTTTATTCTGGCTAATATTTTGTAAGCTCATTTTAATTCCTAAATAAAAAGACATGCTAAGCAGGCCATATAAAATTATTTATCAAAGGGGAGAACATTGCGAATACGTTTAGCTTCATTCATTAAATCAAACACTTTATTTATTTTATCAAACCCATGATATGCGTTAAAATTTATCTAACGCAAACTCACCAGCCATGTAGCGATTGACAATTTTTGGTAGCTTTCAACGTCCTTGAACTCCTCCAAACGCACTGCCACATTCATTTGTGTATACCCATCACACAACTTCTGGATCTTCACAAAATGGGATAAAAGTTATTAGTTTCCACCCATGCAATTGCAGCTATTAATGTAATAAATTGATCCGTTATTTTAATTCCTTAACAATACCTTCACCAATTTTTATTTAAGCTCAAAATAAAGTTTTCCGTTCTATACCCATGTTACTTCATTTTGCAAAGTCAGATCGGCAAATTGTGGCAAGTAGCTAGGCATAAAATTGAAGCCTAGTTATTCTAAGTCGAAATTTTATAACAACGCTAATTGTTACAAGTTTCCTTGCCCTACTGGGCTTTAGCTCAAACACCAGCTCTGCGTTATAACACTCAAAAAGTGAATAACAATTAACTCATGTTATGCCTTGACATGATGTCTGAGCTAAAGCCTGACAAAGCATAACGAAGTATCATGGGTATATATGGATCGGCAACCTACAGAATGAAAAACCTGCCAAAATGGGTTAACTTTCATTTTGAAGAAGGTATTGCTTAATGTTGTTGGCAAATTCAACCGTCAAATTCATGATCGTCATACCGCTAGTGCTAGCATATGCTTCATCATTATTTTAAATAGTGTTTGGTATAATATCAATTTTCTTAGCCTATTATTTAACTGAATTAACATGCTACGAACAGCTTCACCGTGGACCAGTTTAAAATCTGTAGATTTAGACCCATCACACCTGAAGATAATCGTTTCAGAGATGATGGGTATATATATTAAACTGGTTGCTTTTCAAACTAATCTAGGCTATCCATTTGAGAATTGAATCTAAGGTTGATAAAAAAACAAGAAACAAGGCGTTTAAAAAAGAGAGGTTACTTTCCTAACCAATGAGGCAACTCACTTCTTCCTTTTTCTGTTAACTGATAAATACCCGTGTTTACTTTTTCAAACCACCCATAATAATTTTGATACATCATACGGGTTGCTTGGGGCTCTTCGATAGCTTTTTTAATCTCTGCACCCTTTGCTGTTTTATGCGTTAATAAGTATTGTGAAATACGGATACAACGTTGCCGGTAGGCAGTTAGTCCTGCATTGCGCATTGTTGATCCACCAACCTGTGTATCACCTATTCTAGATGAAAACTCTTTTAATAAGCTCGCTTGTTTTCGTTTGTTTTTCCTTGGTTTGTAATCTTTTGGATCTGAAATCACATCGACATACTGGTTATTTTTTTGAAAGTCGACAACGATCAACCCAATGCCTAATCTCGCCATCAACTTTTTTATTTGTTTTACTTGTTTTTTATAAAGCGGACATTGCTTAGGGAACGCGACATAGACAATATCGCTGAGTGCAAAGCGTTCAACAGCTTGTAGTAACAAAGTGATATTAAGACTTAACTTTAACTCTATAATAATCAATTGGTTGTCTTTAATAGCAACGATATCGCAATTTTTAATCTCCCCTTTCACTTCATAACCTGCTTTTTGCAGATGCTGCTTAATCGGTAAATAGAGTGCCGTCTCTTTTAATTTCATCTTAAAATAATACTATTTTGCATTTGCGTTATCAAATTCATTTTGTAATATATCGATGCTTTCGTGTCCATCTAACCATTGCATCTCAGCGTTTTGAAGTGACGCTCTTAAATCCTGTTGTTTTTCTAATAAGCGTGTTAATCGTGTTTTATGATCATGTTCATAAAGCTCCGAATCGGTTAATTCAACTTCAATTTGTGACAATTTTTCGGTGCATTGCTGTATTAATTTTTCAGAGCTAATCAGCACTTTTTTAAAGGGGCTGAGCTTTTTACGAAACTCAGCATCAAGGCGCTTTTGATTTTTACGATTAACATTTGCACAAACTACCGACTGAGTAACGGCTTGCTGTCTTTGTTTTTCAATACATTGCTGATCACCTAACCATTTATGGTAGTCATCTAAATCCCCCACAAAAGGTTCAACTTTTTTATCATGTACTAAATACAAATCATCTGTCGTTGTTCTCAACAAATGTCGATCATGCGAAATAATAACCAGTGCGCCTTCAAACTCTTGCAAAGCCATGGTAAGTGCATGACGCATATCTAAATCTAGGTGATTGGTTGGCTCATCGAGAAGTAATAAATTCGGTTTTTGCCACACTAATAAAGCCAAAACTAACCGTGCCTTTTCACCGCCTGAAAACGGTGCAACCATTTCCAGCGATTTGTCTCCTTTAAAACCAAATCCGCCCAAAAAATTTCGCAAAGACAATTCTTTTTCATCAGGTGCGAGTCTTGCTATATGTTGTAACGGCGTTTCATCAATACGCAACAACTCAAGTTGATGTTGCGCAAAATAACCTATTTTTGCATTAGAATTAATTTCTAATTTACCAGATTTAGCCTGTAATTGATTTGACAGTAATTTAATCAGCGTGGATTTACCCACACCATTTCTCCCTAACAGTCCAATGCGACTTCCTGGCACAAGATTTAACTTTATGTGCTCTAAAATGAGTAAGTCATCATATCCTGCACTCACTTTTTCAAGAGTCAACAAAGGCATCGGCAAGGCATCTGGTTTTTTAAATGAAAATCTAAAATGGCTATCAGCATAGGCGGGTAATAATTGTTCCATTTTTTCAAGCGCTTTAATTCGACTCTGTGCTTGCTTTGCCTTGTTTGCTTTATAACGGAAACGGTCGATATAGCTTTGCATGTGCTCCATTTGTTTCTGTTGCTTTACAAATGACGACTGCTGCTGTGCTAGCTTTTGAATTCGTTGGCGCTCAAAGCTGGTGTAGTTCCCTGTGTACTCGTTCAATAATCCTTGCTCAATATGAATAATTTTATTTACGATAGTATCTATGAAATCTCGATCATGTGAAATAAGGATAAGTGTCCCCGTGTATTGTTTAAGCCATTTTTCAAGCCAAATTACGGCATCTAAATCAAGGTGATTGGTTGGCTCATCAAGTAATAATAAATCAGAAGGACACAATAAGGCTTGTGCTAAATTCAAACGCATACGCCAACCGCCTGAAAAATCACTGACACTTTTCCCTTGTGCCTGTTGTGAAAATCCAAGCCCTGCTAATAATTCGGCAGCGCGAGCTTCTATGGTATATCCACCTGCATTATCAAGTTGAATATGTATTTCTGCTATTTTAGTGCCATTATCTTCATTTTCAGCTTTACTGAGCTGTTTTTGTAAATGCCTAAAAGTAGTATCTCCATCGATCACATATTGCAATGCAGCTTTATCAAGATCTGGTGTCTCTTGCGCAACACTTGCAAGTTTCCAATGCTGCGGAATAGTTAACTCTCCAGCATCAACCTGGGTCTCTTTTTTAAGCAAAGTAAAAAAACTCGATTTACCACAACCATTTTCACCAACTAACCCCACTTTTTGACCCGGGTTGACAGATGCACTGGCATGTTTAAGTAATGATTTTCCACCTCGCATAAATTCGATATTACTAGCAACAATCATGGTTTCACTCATTTGTTAAAATTTAAAGGATGATGATAACATTAAATGACAAAATGCATGTGTTTATACTTGTATACCCATGTAACTTCAAAATGTAAAGACAGCCAGGCAAATAGTGCCAAACGCCTAGGCAGAAACTAGCCCTCTCGATGATTAACTACGTTAATCAATTGACGGGAGAATTCTTAGATTCAATGCTCAAATGCATAGCTTAAATTAGTTGTAAAAATAGCCAGTTGAAGACTCCGTACTAACCATCAAAGCTGATAATGGTTAATAGTTTGCTAATCATTAGGAAGTTTCTAAAGCCCTTGCCTGAGATTATTTCTTTGCAGAGCCGTTCTGTTCTTGACAACGAGAATTGAATAATAAATCGAGGAAAGTGCTATTATTCAAAAGCTATTTGTAATGGTGGAAAGCATATACTAACACTAAACACAAGTTGCAGAATGATTATGTACTTGACGGTTGAATATACCAGGTTAATTAACTGCCGGTGTGTAAATGAAAAAAGACTCATTTAAACTTTATTTAGTATTTGGGTTGACCAACCGTAGGGCAAGCGTTAAAGAAAAATATTCAAAGCAGACAAGTATCAATTGAACACGTTAGATCCTCAACTTTCCACCTTAAATTTGTTTGCCTCAAGGCTTGCTATATTTTACACATTAATGATAACGAGTATTGACCCATGAACGCTGCTTCAAGATCTCACCGATACCCGTCCAAAAATGGGTAACGTCACCACAGCAAAAGAAATAAGGCTCATTAACTAAAAATTGGCATTGTATGTGAATAGGACCTTGACACTGGTATAGATGTAACTTTTCATGATATTGCTTCCTTGGAAACAGTTAATTTTTTCACCTCTTGCTAACATAATATCTGAAATAATTCTAGCACCCGCTAAGCCGTTCCTTCTTTTAAAATAGACTGTGCATCCAATACCTTCGCAAAATGAGAGGAGATTTATTTTGGCTAGGATATTGATAAAATAAAAACTTTGTAACCATTTAGCGTAATTTATGCTGTAAGCCATTGATTTTTGGTTATCAGATACATTTTAAATGTATCTTTTGCTAAAAACCGATGACTGCAATACCTAAGTTTACATATCAAACTTTGTAAGCAATTGAATTTAAATAAAACCGCGCTGTATGCTTACTGAATTTGAATGCTTTTCAGGCTTTACTTAATTTTAGCAAATCAAATTCATCTTCTTAGATAAGCCGAAACACTCTAAAAAATTAGGTTAACTATTAGGTGACAATTAGCTTAAAACGCAGTCATATTGAGACCTTTCATTATTTGACATTGACCCCGAACAATCTACTTATTATACTCAGGTTATTTCAAGGTGCATTGTTGACGTAGCATTCTGCTGTAGAATCAGTATGTAAGCTAACTCGAGTAAAAAATACCTGATGAACGAACATTCTGAGAATTGAATTAACATACCGTTTAAAAATTTGAACAATAATAAGCTCTTCATATTAGAATTTTTGATATTTCTTGCAAATTTCTTTTTTCTTTAAATAGTCCCTGAACAGCATAGTAAGCTATATTACTGTGATCTATAGCATTTATTACACTCCAAAGTCTTTCCTGTAAATGCATTTGATCATTTATCCTTTCGGATAAGGCGGCTCTTGCGGGGCTAGCTGCGATTCTAAGAGGAACAAATGGACTTTTAGACCTATTTTAAATTATCGACCCAAAAGGAAATTCAAAACATTGAATCATACAATCCCCATACGTATTACATATCTCTACGCACTCTTTTTTTATGCTATCTACATAGCTCTGAGGAAGGAATGCTTCAGGAGTGTTTAAGAAAATAGCACTTTGCTCTATAGGATCACGAGCCGTTGCATTAAATATTAAGTAGCTTCTGTCTTGTAGCACTGGACTTCTACCAATATCAGATGTCATCCCATGCTTTAGTATTATGGATCCAAAAGCTGAGTGTATGGGATCATAAAAATACATCGAAGCGGTATTACGTGTGATGCTTCCAGTATACCCGATTAAATTTTTTTCAATATAAAAGTCGTCTCGATATCCCATTTTGATCCTCAAAATATTTTAAAATTGATATAGGCATCCTTGCTATTAACTCTAAATAGGTGTTCCACAAAAAAAAATTATATAGCTACTAAGTTACAAGTTACAAGTTACAAGTTACAACATTAAATTGACTATTAGGCGACAATTAACTTG
>JAGLDN010000423.1 GCA_023145575.1 Psychromonas sp. | reverse complement strand
GGCTGTGCTTTAAAAGAAGCCGTTGATGAAGGAAAAATTGACCCGACTCGCTTTGCAAGCTTTTTACGCATTTTAGAAACCATGGATGATGCGAAAAATGCAAGAAATCGCGATCCGAATACTTATTAACAACTAAACTGAGATAATCATGATTGATAATTTAAAAATAATCGCACAATATATTTTACCTAAACACTTATTTACTTATTTAGCAGGTAAACTTGCTTCTGCTGAAATGGGATCATTTACAACATACTTAATCAAAAAATTCATAAAGCAGTATAAAATTAATATGCAAGAAGCAAAGCATAGTGAGCCTGAATATTTTGATACCTTTAATGATTTTTTCACCCGAGAACTAAAAGCTGGCATCCGTCCTATTTTAGAAGGTAATGAAAATATTGTTATGGCGGTTGATGGAAAAATTAGCCAGCTAGGTGATATAAAAGCGGGCCGATTATTTCAGGCTAAAGGGCACGACTTTAGCTTGCGAGAGCTACTTGGTGGGTCAGATGACGTTTCAGCACCTTTTGATAATGGTTTATTCTCAACGATTTACCTTTCTCCACAAGATTACCACCGTATCCACATGCCAATTGCAGGCACACTAGAGAAAATGATTTTTATACCTGGCGATCTATTTTCTGTTAATCCTTTAACAGCAGAAAACGTGCCAAACCTCTTTGCAAGAAATGAACGTGCTGTGGCGATCTTTTCAACGGCAGTTGGCCCAATGGCGATGGTTTTAGTTGGTGCGACGATTGTAGGTAGTATTGAAACGGTTTGGCACGGCACGCTTAAAGCAAAATCCAATAAAGAAATTCAAACATGGGATTATCAAGGCCAAGATATTAGCTTTGAAAAGGGTCAAGAAATGGGCCGTTTTAAACTTGGCAGTACTATTGTTGCCGTTTTCCCTGAAAACAGCATTGAATTCCCTGCAGATATTACAGCGGGACACATCACTCGTTTAGGTGAGCGTTTTGCCGTTGTTAAAAATCAAAGTAAAAAATCGAAAACCAAACAGTAGTAGCTTAGGGAATTAACACAATGACACAATTATCAGCCGCGCAGTATTTAAAAAAAATACTGCTTGCTCCTGTTTATGAAGCTGCGATTGAAACGCCTTTACAGCCATTAAATAAGTTATCGGCGCGTTTAAATAATAACGTTTTATTAAAGCGTGAAGATTTACAACCCGTGCACTCATTCAAATTACGTGGCGCTTACAATAAACTCGCTAATTTGAGCCAAGCACAAAAACAAGCAGGCGTGATCGCTGCATCTGCCGGTAATCACGCCCAAGGTGTCGCACTATCTGCAAAAAAAATGGGGTTAAAAGCAACTATCGTTATGCCGAAGACAACGCCTGAAATTAAAATCTCAGCAGTACAGGCACATGGCGCTAACGTTGTATTATTTGGTAGCAGTTTTGATGAAGCGAGTACCCACAGCAAAGCGCTCTCAAAAGAACATAATTACACCCTAATACACCCGTTTGATGATCCCGACGTGATCGCAGGGCAAGGGACAATCGCAAACGAATTATTACAACAAAATTCTCATATTGATAAAATATTTGTCCCTGTTGGTGGTGGCGGTTTAGCAGCTGGCATTGCCGTTTATATCAAACAATTAATGCCAAATATAAAAATCATAGCCGTTGAACCACGAAGTGCTGCCTGCTTAAAAGCGGCATTAGAAAATAAAGCACCCATTACGCTCGATAAAGTTGGCCTCTTTGCCGATGGCGTTGCTGTAAAAACGATTGGTACTGAAACGTTTAGACTCTGCCAACAATATATTGATGACGTTATTACCGTAAACAGTGATGAAATTTGTGCCGCCGTCAAAGATATTTTTGAAGATACACGTGCAATTGCAGAGCCAGCAGGTGCCCTGTCATTGGCTGGATTAAAAAAATACAACGCAAAAAATGCCTGTGAAAATGAAAATCATGTTGCAATTTTAAGTGGCGCAAATGTTAATTTCCACGGACTGCGCTATGTTTCCGAGCGATGTGAACTAGGCGAACAAAAAGAAAGTATTCTTGGGGTAACTATTCCAGAGAAACAAGGCGCTTTTTTAGACTTTTGCAACAAATTAGATGGCCGTGCCATTACCGAGTTTAACTATCGTATTAACGCCAAAAAAGAAGCGCATATTTTTGTTGGTATCCGAACGCCAAATGGTGAAAGTGAATTAACACCACTCATTGAGAAACTAACTCAATCAGATCATTTAGTGTGTGATTTAAGCCGAGACGAGATGGCAAAATTACACGTGCGCTATATGGTTGGTGGCATCCCACAGCAAGCAATCAACGAACGATTATATAGTTTTGAGTTCCCAGAGCATCCTAATGCATTGTTGACGTTTTTAAATACGCTAGGTACTCAAGCAAGCATTTCTCTCTTCCATTACCGTAATCATGGCGCAGCTTATGGGCAAGTATTAGCGGGCTTTGATCTAAAAGAGGGACAACTCAGCTCATTTAATCAACATTTAAAAGCATTGGGATATCATTATAAAGATGAAAGCAATAACCCTGCTTATCAATTCTTTTTATCGCATTTAGATAATTAAATAAAAAAACAGCTGAAACGCTCGCTTTAAAAATTTACATAAGGTTAAACAGCAAGTATAATGCGCACAGTTTAACCATCTGTCTGGATTGTAACCAGTTTTTTCAGCGGTTACTAAAAACCATTTGACAATATACGTATAACAAGGCATATTATTGCCCTTTCATTATCACTTGTTATACAGAATTTAGGAGTTAAGGTCTTGGCTAATATCAAGTCTGCTAAAAAACGCGCTATTCAATCTGAAAAACGCCGTAAACATAACGCTAGCCGTCGTACAATGATGCGTACTTTCATCAAGAAAGTTGTTGTTGCTATCGAAGCTGGTAATAAAGAAGTTGCTACTGCTGAGTTTGTTACATTACAAGCTACTTTAGACAAATTCGCAACTAAAGGCCTAATCAGCAAAAACATGGTTTCTCGTAAGAAGAGCCGTCTTTCTGCTAAAATCAAAGCACTTTAATTTTAAATTAAATTGTTCTGAAAGCCTGACAAAACCGACTTAACGTCGGTTTTTTTATGCCTGTAATTTAAATAG
>JAGLDN010000422.1 GCA_023145575.1 Psychromonas sp. | reverse complement strand
CCTGATGGAATATCAAACATTTCAGCACGATCTTTTTCATTTTCGTCAATCGGTGCGCCAACTTTGTTGATGATACAACCAACAATACGGTTATTTTTCTTGCCGCCAAAAGATGAAACTGCAATTTCCATGCGTTCTTTTAGTTGTTGTGATGAATCATTACTTGGATGCGTAACAAACACCATTTCAGCGCTGATTGCTTTTGCGATACTGTAGTTAATTTCATTTGCAAATTGATGCTTATCTGTTGGAACAAGTCCTTCAACGATTGTTACATCACTGCCTTTCGTGCCTTCTTGGAAGCGTTCAACAATGCTTTCAAGTAAATCAGATGTGCGATCTGAAGAAATTAAGTTTTCAGCATATTTCATTGAAAATGGTTCAGGTGGATTAATTGAAGATCCGTTGCGCAGTGTTGTTGTAGAGCGTTCTGGGCCAGTATCACCAGCGCGTGGTTGTGCAATTGGTTTGAAGAAGTTAACCGCAACGCCTTGACGCTCCATTGCGCGAACCATTCCTAAACTAACAGAAGTAACACCAACACCAGTGCCAATTGGGATTAACATAATTGTACGAGACATGTTTATACCTTTTTATTAATATTATAAAAACAAAAAAGGGAGTCGAAACTCCCTCATAATTAATGTGATTTACTTATTTAGAAACGAGCTGAGCAGAATCTTGTGCGATAACCCATTCTTCATTGGTTGTAATAACCATTGCAAGTGGAGAGCTGTCTGTTGTAATTGTACCTGAACCACCAAAGCGTGCTTTTAGGTTTCTTTCTTCAGAAACTTCATAACCGAAGAATTCTAAAAATTCTAACGTACAACGACGGATGTGATCAGAGTTTTCGCCAATGCCACCAGTAAATACAAGTGCATCAACACGGCCAAGTGGCACGTGGTAAGCTGCGATGTATTTAGCTAAACGGTAAGCATAAATACGCATTGCTAAAACAGCACCTTCATGGCCAGCAACAAATGCATCTTCTACTTCACGACAATCACTAGAAAGACCAGAAATACCTAATAGGCCACTTTCTTTTTGTAATAAATCCATTACGCCAGCAAGCGTATAACCACAACGAGATACTAAGTATTCAATGATACTTGGATCAATGTCGCCACAACGCGTTCCCATTACAAGACCTTCAAGCGGTGTCATTCCCATGCTTGTATCAACACTTTGGCCATTTTTAACCGCAGTAACAGAACCGCCATTACCTAAATGAGCAGTGATTACATTTGTTTCTTCAACTGGTTTGTTCAAGATTTTAGCAGCTTCGCGCGTTACGAATAAATGACTTGTTCCGTGCATGCCGTAGCGGCGAACGCCATGTTCTTTATAAAGGCTTTTTGGCAGCGCATACATAAATGCTTCATTTGGCATTGTTTGGTGAAATGCAGTGTCAAAAACAGCAACTTGCGGTAATGCTGGGAAAGCATTTTGAGCCGCTTTAATACCTAATAATGCAGCAGGATTATGAAGTGGAGCAAGTGATGAACATGCTTCAATACCTTCAATAACAGCATCGTTAATAAGAACTGATTCAGTGAATTTCTCTCCACCATGAACAACACGATGACCAACTGCAACAAACTGCTCAGCTAATCCATCTTGTGCGTTAATAATATCTTCTACGATATAAGAAATAGCTGCTGCATGAGCGCTATTTGCAGGTAAACTAGTTGATTCTTTTTTGCCTGCAACTTTCCATTTAATACGTGCATCAGGTAAATTAAAACATTCAGCAAGTCCGCTGATAACTTCATCGCCATTATTAGCGTTGATTACTGCAAACTTTAAAGAAGAACTACCACAATTTAGGACTAAGACAAGTTTATTGCTCATGAACATCTCACTATAAATAATTAAAAAGAAATAAAGATAAAAAGCATAAATTTATGCAATACTATCTTTACGAAAAGCATGATCACCTTGTTACTTGCGGTGATATAGCTCACAAAATTGTAATTAAGTTTACGCTTATACGACGAAATAACAATCGACATATTGTAAATAAATGTCTGAGATCAAAATATTTTTAACCCTTCTAACTATAGCGGGTTATGAAACAACTAAAAATTTAAATTTACGCTAATAAATTGCACTGTAAAAAGAGACTTAAATTGAAGAAATTTTTTGAATTAATGAAGATGGG
>JAGLDN010000421.1 GCA_023145575.1 Psychromonas sp. | reverse complement strand
GTCGTGACATTTACTCGCGCCGCAACAGCTGAGCTTGCAGGACGAATTCGTGCGCGTTTGCAGGATATGTTGCACTTTTTAAATGGTGAAGCAGACGTTGAAGATGCAGATTTATACGCTGATTTAGAGGCAAAGTGGCAACAACAAGCAAGAGACGTTGCGTTGATAAAAGCGCAATTACAAAGCGCGGTGAGTGAGTTTGATAAAGCAGCGATTTATACCATTCATAGTTTTTGTCAACGATTACTCAATGACTACAGCTTTGAAGCATTAACGCGCTTTGATCTTAAACCTGTCACTGATGAAAGTGTCTATCGACAGCAAGTGAGTGAAGATTTTTGGCGTAAGAATATTGGGAAATTACAAGATGACAGTGAAGATGATCAAGCTTGGTTATCTTATTTAATTGAAAACAAACAGAGTCCAGACAGCTTATTAAGCAGTGTGGAACGGCATTTAGGGAAGCAGTCCTTTGTGACGGTTAATGTGCCTACATTACCCATCTTAAAAAATGATGTTAAAGCACTATATCAACAAGCATTAACCTATTGGCAAAAAGATCAAACAGAAATAATGCAACAGTTCAACCAAGCCTTTGACGATGCACTGAATGGGACAAGCTATCAAAAAGCAAAAAAAGATCAGTATCTTGATGCGTTATATGGGCTGCTAGATAACCAATGTTTCAATTGGAATGATTTATCGAAAAAATGCGGTAAGCAAATGATGATAGGTAAAGTAAAAAAAGGAAAAGAGGATTTACTACCTACACACCCATTTTTCCAAATCTTAGATGAGGCCAATGAAGCGAACGAACAACAGCAGCAACTCTTTTCAGCTAAACTAAACCACCTTCGTGCTGAATCATTAGCTTATTTAGAGAGTACGCTTCCAATAATTAAATCTCAATTAGGTGTTTTAGGTTTTAATGACATGATGCAACAGGTTTATGATGCATTAACGGGAGCAAACGGAAAAACTTTAGCAAGAGCGGTTAATACGCAATTCAAAGCGGCGATCATTGATGAGTTTCAAGATACTGATCCCTTACAATTAAAGATCTTCGATAGTTTATTTGTACAAGAAAATGCCATTCTATTTTATGTTGGTGATCCTAAACAGGCGATTTATAGTTTTCGTGGTGCGGATATTTATGCTTATTTTGAAGCGGCTAAAAAAACAGTAAAACAATACACACTTCGCACGAACTACCGTTCAACGCCCGCATTGGTAAACAGTGTTAATGCTATTTTCTCAACGGAGCATGACGCATTTATTAGCTCTGCTATCCACTTTGATTGGGTACAATCAATCAATAAAGCGACGTTACAAATATCAGATGATAAAGACAGCGCAGTCACCTTTATTTTAGCGAATAAACCAGATGGAAAGGCATTTAGCAGAAAAGATGCCGATCCAATGTCATGTCAATTTACAGCAAGCAAAATAGCTGAAATTCTCAACAAAGCGCAACAGGGTAAAGCGAATATCGTTAAAGGATCTAAAACAAGGCCTATCGAAGCCGGTGATTTTGCTGTCTTAGTCCCGTCACACAATGATGGGAATAGTGTTAAAGAAGCGCTTGATGCACTCAATATAGCGAGCGTTCGCCACAGTAAAGATAAAGTATTTAGTAGTGCGGCTGCAACCACCTTATTAAGACTAATGCAGGC
>JAGLDN010000420.1 GCA_023145575.1 Psychromonas sp. | reverse complement strand
ACAAAGATCAACAGCCCCTAGTATATTTTTTATTTCTTTATTTTTTTAATTCATCTAATTTTTTATTCTAGTGTAATTACAGAATATTAATTACTTTTAAAGCGGACAAAATAACTATGAAAAAAAATGTTAAGTCATGGAGATCCTCAAACCTATTCGGGAGATATAGTGATGGTCTCCCACCAGTAGAAGACGAAGCAGATTTGGTCTTCGATAAGGACTACGATTCAGACCATTTAAACGCTTCATACGATTCAGAGGATGAAGACTGGCTAACAGCTAGAGAATTATTTTATAACTGGTTTGAGATGAAGGCAAGCAAACAGAAAAAAAGCACTAGAATAAGGACTATGATAGAACATCTAGAAGCAAAACAGGATGTTCCCGCAAATCTTATATTCAGTGGGTTTTATGGATTAACAGCCAACGAAAGAGTATTGATACACAATGCAATGGACATGTTGGTAGAAAATTCATCGCGTACAGTAGTGGCTTGTTACCTTGGTGATTCTTCTTTTTCTGATAGCGCTCCTCTTTTAAAAGAGGAATTTAAACGTCATTTTACTACAGATCATCTCACCAAACAAGTTGTATTACTTCATGATTTATTGACCAATCCCACAGGATACATTGAATTTAATGATATTCGAAATAAAAGTGAATTTGATTACTTAACACGACACGATAATCCAATGGAAAAGCTAGATAAATTGAGGCATTATACGGCTGAAATAAGGTTTAAATTAGGAGACAGTAGAAGAAGAAAAGACTTAGCTATCCGTTCTGCCGATAGAAAAGATGGAGGATGCAATTTGAGAGAATGGGAACAAATATTGAGCGATATTGAACCATTTTTTTGTAATGATGCATCTGCAATGCCAATGTATCCTAATTCAGCTTCACCTATCATTTCGAAAAATACGGTATATGCTACAAGTGATCTACTTAATCCTATTCACACTTCGAGTCATAGAGCACTCTTGATCTATCATGAGCTTGCAAAATTGAGTGGAGTCATGAGCATTGCACCCCGCCTATACAGTTTTGTTCGAGATGAATATGAAGGCGTAATTAAAAAAAAGCAACCAAAAAAAACAAAAAAGAACTATACCGACGATCCTACCTCATGTGCTACCACATGACGCAATGACCACCCTTAGCTTGGATGCTCATAGGTATAATTAACTAAAAAATGTTAATTATTTTATAGCTTAGATTCAATTCTCAAATGCATAATTTAAATTAGTTGGAAAAGTAGCCAGTTGAATATATATTCACTACATTTCCTCCTACAAGAGGGCAAATCAAAATAAAGACTTTAATTCCTAAGTAGTTATTCTACATAGAGATTTCACAACAACTCAGGTTGGTACTAGTTGCCTTGCCCTGCGGGCACAAGCTCGAAAACCAAGACTGCGTTACAATAATCGAAAAGAGAACAACAATAAAGGGTTAAAGTCTTTTGTTTAACCCTACCGAAGGGAATATTGTGCCTTGTTCTGATTATCGAGCTTGAGCCTGACAAAGCATTTTTGAGTCACATAGGTATATATTCGAATCGAAAGCCGCAAATAATAGAGCCCAGTCCATGTTTAGTATTACTCTTTAGGTGCGAACCAACGAAAAGAGATAAAACATGAACTAGGAAGACAAATTAATATCATTATATTTGCTGATCTGCAATGAATATCAAAATCCAATTCATGCACATGTTGAAATATTTACCACCAGAACAAATGATTCATTTTATTAGGCGACAATTAACTTG
>JAGLDN010000042.1 GCA_023145575.1 Psychromonas sp. | reverse complement strand
TAGTTATTCTAAGTCGAGATTTTATAGCTTTGTTGATTTGTGCTAATTTCCTCGCATTTCGGGGTTTAAGATCGGTCTTTTATGAAAAAAAGGCACTGCTTCGTTATAACATTCGAAAATTGAGTAACCAATAAATTATTAATATACCTTCGTTTATAGACCTGCTGTACGCCTTGCTTTGATGTCCGAGATAAAGCCTGACAAAGAAATTTTACGTCACATAGGTATATACCGCACCATGCGCTCCGATGCCTACTTGGATTATAAAACGGGGTAAGGAAATATTATACCCCCCATTAAACAAATGAGCCAACATGTACTTGTGCAGCCGCTTATTCATTATGATGAAACAACCTATCAAGTGCTCGTTGACATAGATAAAACAGCATAATCTAAATTCTATATGTGAGTAGGTCTAGCTGGCGGCGAGGGAAATGTATTGTTTTGTATCATCATGTCACATCAAGGGCAGGCACAGTGACGATTTCATTGCTGTATAAGTTTAGTGGCTATCTTGTTATGGATGATCATCGTCGCTATAACGCGGTATGCACAAATAACAACATTAATCGCGTGGCTTGCTGGGTAAAGGCTAGGTGGAAATTTACGGATGCATTAATAGGCGCAGAAGTTAAAAACAGGTAAAGCGAAAGTTGCAGTAAACTACATGGCGAAGGTTTATCGTATTGAAAAACAATGAAATCATTATTTAACCGTGTTTTGCCATGTAACGTAAAAGCGCAACATTATATCGGCAATTTATGCTAATATATTAATCATAAATTGTCTTCTGTGTGATTAACTACTTTAATCACCAAAGGTCGAATTAAAATAAAGGCTTTAATTCTTAACGAGTCGTTCTACGTCGAAATTTTTTAACGACATAGATTGGTATTAGTACCATTGCCCTGTGGGGCAAGGCTCGAAAGTCAGCCTCACGCTCAACATTCGATCTATAATAATTATAAATTAATTAACATTTTTTAGTTAATTGGCAGGCAAACGATTAGCGTAACTAATCGTTGATAGGTGAAATGTTGTGCCTTGACCTGACATCCGAGCTAATTCTAGACATAACACCTTTACGTCACATGCATTTAGATAACGAGGATAAATATAATGACAATAATTGTTAACATTAAAGACTGCACTGGACGCCATAGGAATACATCAATTCAATACTACCCCCTAGTGTATCTATTACGGTCAGAATCCTACGACCCTACATATGCAGGCTTTACTAACCTCCATGAGAAAATAGATCAGGTGTTTGTCTATCGGCAAGATGATGATTCCTACGCTCACTGGCAGGTCGTTTTACGTACAGAAACGAGTAACTTCATTAAAGTGGATATGAATAAGGGGGAATACAGGTTAATTTACGGTGCCGATAGTACTCTTCCAATGGGATGGAGTCTAGAACAATTGACGCCACCACGTTTTAGACGCACATTCTGTGACGTATTTACCGTTTTGGTGCATTTGGCTGATGATTATGGTTGCTGGAAAGAGGCTAAATATACTTGCCAAACATTCATAGTAGGGTTCTTGCAGCGTTTTTCTATATCAAGCGCACAAAGGTTCAGGTATGAATTAGCTGACTTTGTCAATCGAGCATGCCCTCCTGATACCACTGAATATTCTGATTATCATCTACAACAATTTGGTATGAAGGTGCTGATACATAGCAATTAGAGAGGATCATGCATAGCCGTTTCAGTCTTTTAAAAGGCATATACTCATCACATCTAAAGATACTCGCTTCAGGACACATTAGTGATTCATGTTGTGCCTTCACCTGACATCCGAGCTAATGCCTAACAAAACACCTTTACGTCACATGGTTTATACTCATGATCCTTGAGAATGAATTACATTTAGAACTTAGGTGCAATTATCAAGTGCATAGCTTAAATGAGTTGAAAAAGTAGCTAGTTGAGTATATCTTCACTACTTTCACTGTGATAAGAGATGCAAATAATTAAAGAGTATACACAACTGACTGAGGCACTAAGATATCAACTTTTATACCCATAACACCTGCATCTTCTGGTATTATGGGTATAAATATACATACTTTAAATCGATCTGTGATGACTCAGTTAGGCTTAACTTAATTTAGTTGAATAATAGGACACGAAAAGTCATATTATACCAAGCCCCATTCGAAATAATGATGAAACATATGCTAGCACTAGCGGAATGACGATTATGCTTTTGCGGTTGAATTGTAGTGGTACAGTTATTTTGGCCACCTAGCTAGATGTGATATTATTCACCTCATAATACAATAGGTGACAAAATGAAGAAGCAAGCAAGACCAACATATACCGCAGAATTTTAACTTGAAGCCGCCCAGTTAGTTCTCGATCAAAATTCCTCCGTTAAAGAAGCCGTGCAAGCAATGGGCGCAAGTAAATCAGGAATGGACCAATGGGTTCGACAACTCAAAACTGAGCCTGCAGGTGGTAATCACGACGCTAGTCCTTTAACTGCTGACAAGATCAAGATTAAAGAGCTTGAAAGGAAAATAAAACGGATTGAGCTGGAGAATGAAATAATAAAAAAGGCTACAGCTCTCTTGATATCGGACAGCCTGAAAGATTTAAAATAATACACGATCTACAAG
>JAGLDN010000419.1 GCA_023145575.1 Psychromonas sp. | reverse complement strand
CAAGGTAGTTGACGTCTGATAATAGGATGCGATGCCTCCATAAATAATATAGCCTCATCATAGGATACACTTGCTTTTAACTCATTATATTCTTCGATAACTTGAATATTGTGCTTGTTTATAAAGTCAGCCATGAAACAATCTAGAAGTTCGTTTGGGAAGAAAAAAGCAAGGTGAAGAGCTCTACAAATTCTTGCGAAGGAAAGCGAGGTTATTTACTTGCAGATCTAAGGAAAGCAAGCTGGGCACGGCTTTATACACATCACACCTGAAGAAACAGGCGTCAGCGAGAAGTTAAAAGCTTAGAGGCAAGGCATTGATTGAAGATAATGGTTATTCCTTTGCCAAAATCAATAACAATGCATATACCCGCTTCCATAAAAGATGCAAAATTCAGCAAGCTGTAAGAGCTAGAATTATTTATCACGATCTGGTTTTGCAGGTATTATCAGTGTCAAATTATTCAAATAAGGGCGAATTTACACACTGCCATGCCAACGGAATATTAGAATTTCCTCGCTCAAAACCTGATGAGGAAATTTACATAGCTGCCTTTTGGACTTTTTTTTGGATTCCTATGTAATATATTAAATGACTTAATTTACAGACAAAATTAAAATGCAATATTTTCTCATGAAAGAAGATCGATGTATTAGTTTGTTCTAAAGTGTTAACATGGCGAGTAGAGCACATTTATATTTATATGGATGTTTCATGCCCTAGATTTAACGCTCAAATGCATCCCTTCAATTACTTGTAAAAATAGCCAGTATTTTCTATAGTAATGAATAAATTTAACGATTAGGAGCCACAATGATTGGTCGATTACGCGGAACATTGTTAGAGAAACAACCCCCTGAAATATTGCTTGATGTAACGGGTGTCGGCTATGAAGTGAAATTACCTATGAGCTCTTTTTATCTATTGCCTAGCATAGGACAAGAAGCAATTATTTATACACATTTTGTAGTAAGAGAAGATGCCCAGGTTTTATATGGGTTTTCAGATACGCATGAGCGAGCAATGTTTCGTGAACTAATTAAAGTCAATGGTGTAGGCCCCAAACTTGCGCTGGCTATATTGTCAGGCATGACGGCTGATCAATTCGCTCAATGTATCTACAATGATGCAATTTCTATACTGATTAAACTCCCTGGCGTAGGCAAAAAAACAGCTGAGCGCTTGCTCATCGAGATGAAGGATCGCTTAAAAAATTGGGGAAGCTCGAACACATTGACACTTGCGTCTCAAAAACGTGACGTTGACACTGGTTTAGGTGAAATGATCACCGCAAACAATGCTAAAGAAGAAGCAATCATTGGATTAGTTACATTGGGTTATAAGCGGGCAATTGCGGAAAAAACAATTAAACAAATTTATGAATCAAACATGGATTGTGAGGCTTTAATTAGACGCGCATTAAAGGGATTGTTATAAATGATTGAGCAAGATCGTCTGATTTCTTGCACACAAAAAATGGATGACTCGTTAACCGATCGTGCCATTCGGCCTAAATTATTATCCGATTTCGACGGACAACCTCAAGTTAAAAAACAAATGGAAATATTTATTGAAGCGACGAAGTTACGGCATGAAGCACTTGATCATTTACTTATTTTTGGTCCTCCAGGCTTGGGTAAGACAACACTTTCACATATCGTTGCTAATGAATTAAAAGTAAATATCACAACAACATCAGGACCTACCTTAGGAAAAGCCGGAGATTTAGCGGCTTTGTTGACTAATTTAAAAGAAAATGATGTGTTATTTATTGATGAAATTCACCGTTTGAGTCCAATGGTAGAAGAAATATTATACCCAGCAATGGAAGACTATCAGCTAGATATCATGGTTGGTGAAGGTCCTACTGCGCGTTCCATTAAATTAGATTTACCTCATTTTACTTTAATTGGGGCAACCACCCGTGCTGGATCATTAACATCACCGTTGCGAGATCGTTTTGGTATTGTTCAACACCTTGAATATTATAAAATAAAACCTCTCACTAATATTGTTCTGCGTAGTGCAAAACACTTATTATTAAACTTAAATTATAAGGGGGCAATTGAAATTGCTATGCGTTCTCGTGGTACGCCAAGAATTGCTAATCGATTATTGCGGCGTGTTCGTGATTATGCGCAAGTAAAAAAACAAGCACTGATCAATGCCGAGATCGCAAAGCTTGCATTAGATATGCTCGAGGTTGATAAAGAAGGTTTTGATCATATGGACAGAAAACTGCTGATGGCTCTCCTTGATACATTCCAAGGTGGACCAGTAGGCCTTGATAACCTGGCAGCTGCCATTGGTGAAGAAAAAGAAACCATTGAAGATGTACTAGAGCCCTATTTGATTCAGCAAGGGTTTTTACAACGCACTCCGAGCGGGCGCATAGCCACAAATCGTACCTACCTACACTTTGGATATACCCATCACACCTGAAAATGCAGGTTTCAGTGAAAATTTAAAAGCTTATATTCATGTAACGTAAAAGTGCAAATTCAGCAAGCTGTGAGGAAAACGGATCCTAGGCAGAAAGTAAATAACAATAAAGGGTTAAAGTCTTTTGTTTAACCCTACCGAAGGGAGCACTACGCCTTGAACATGAATCACTCAGATGTTCTGAAACGAGGATTTTCAGGTGTGATGGGTATATACTTCATAAAATTGATGCCTCACAATATTTATTTTTAATTATTTGCGTTATTAACTGGTGTTGCGTAGTTGATGGGCGCGCTAGAAATGAGGCTTTAATTGCTCCTTTTTGTGCTTTTATGTAAAGCTTCGTTTTTAAGCAGAACGTCGTCAGTCCTTTTTTTAATGCTCAGGCACTCCAACTTCACAGTTGCAAGCAATGACATGAAAATATGGTTTCCCTGCGTC
>JAGLDN010000418.1 GCA_023145575.1 Psychromonas sp. | reverse complement strand
AGCCCTAAATTAATTGAGCGCCCTATTGTCATTGCAAATGGTAAAGCGAAGATAGGTCGCCCACCAGAGTCTGTGTTGGCGATATTAGAAGATGTTTAAGTTGCGTAAAGAAAATATCAACATTTACAAACGTATGGCACAAATTGGCTATTTTGGATTGTTACTGATCATTCCAATTTGGCACTTATGGCTATCTCCCCCCGCGCTTGGTATCAGTCCATTACTGGTCACTGCAATATGGTTTATCCCACTATTGTTTCCACTAAAAGGCATTATTCAAGCAAATCCTTATACTCTTGCATGGAGTGCTTTCCTTGCTTTGTTATATATCATGCATGCCATTGTTATTTTTTATAGTGAACCCGCCGAAAGAGTATTAGCTTCAATAGAGTTTATTTTTGCAACGTCATTTCTAATAGGTGATATCTATTTTGCTAAATTTAAAGGGCAAGAGTTAGGGTTAAGCATTCGTAAAAAGAAGAAAAAATAAGGAAAGAAATGAAGTGTCGCAACTAAAGTCGCAGCACTTCTTTTACAAAGGGAATGGTTAACTTGCGTTGTGCTTCAAGTGAGGCATTATCTAAACGATCTAGCGTGTTTAGCAGCATATCCATCTCTCTTGATAGGCGGTTTAGTAAAAATCGCCCCACATCAACGGGCAGTTTCATGCCTTTTAATTGTGAACGTAATTGCAACGCACCGAGTTTATCTTCATCATTGAGAGGAACTAAATGATAGCAAGCCCCCCATTCAAAACGCGAAACAAGATCAACTAACTCAATACCGATATCTTTTGGTAAGCCAGACGCACATAAAACTAAACTTGCTCCTAAAGGCTCATTGCCAGCATTATCTTGCCAACGATTATAAAAATCAAACAGCGCTTTTTCCCACTTTGCGTTACCTGCTATCGCCTCTATATTATCAATACAAACGAGCGACATCTTTTCCATATTTTCAAATATATCAAGCGTCATTCCTTGGTGGTGATGTAACGGAATATAGGCAATCTCTAGCCCTTTATCATCCATTTCAGAGCAAAGCGCATGCAACAAATGTGAGCGACCACTTCCAGATTCGCCCCACATATATAAAACAGGCTCACCAATACCAACAACACTGTTTTTTAGTTGCGTGATTAAGTTGCTATTTTCCCCGGGATAAAAACTGGCAAACGTCTCATCGTCAGGAAATTTAAGCGCTAACAACGGGTACTGAAAGCGTAATTCGTTTTGTTCTTTAGGCAAAATTTAACGCCACTTAAAATAAAGAGGTGGAGCAACAGGATCAACTTTACTTTCTGATTTTGAGCTGTCTTTGGAATTTTCCAAATCAATATTTTCATCTACTTTTATTGTTGTATCTTCCATCACTTCTTTCTCAACTTTTGGCGCAGCCATTTTATGTAAATGTCGATTCAGGCTCATTGCATTCTCAAAGCTCGCAAAGCCCCCTTTTAATTTAACATTTAATACAACTTCATTTTCGCTGATTGTTGTTATCTCAAAAGAAGAAACTGAACTTAATTTTTTAACAGAAGCCGTCAATCTTGAAAACTTGTCGTAATCACTGATGCCTTTTACAAATACTTGTTGGCTAAAGAGCTTCCCATCATTCTCTGAAACGGCATATTGACTTGCATAATAGTCTGCAATTTTATTGGTCATTTGAATCTCAACGCTTGCTCTTGAGCCTCTTACCGTTTTTGAAACAAGTTCTTTATGTTGCTTTGATTGACTATCAACGCTAACTAACGTCCACGACAACTTCCACTTTTGAGACGTTTCTTGCTTCATGTAGGCAACAACAAAAAGCTTCTCTCCGTAGCGTTTAGATGCCTTTGCAATATCATTATAAAATTTTCCTGAGATACTTGATGTACTAATCGAGCGATCTTCTAAATCCATAATAGGGAATTTCAGTTCGATACCACGCTCTCTTGGTTGATTCGTCAGTGCCCAATCGCTACCTTGTAAAACGCTTGAATCAGACATCACATGTCGCCCTGCATTTCCTTGCACTGCCAGCCAAACTAATGTTGTTGGGCGCACCGTTCCCCAAACTGGTTGCTGAATACTTTTTAATAAATGATTTATTTTACGTTGATCAAATAACGCATAATAATACTCAGTTCCTCGGTAAATTTGAAATCCAGATTGAGCAAGTAAGCTTGTCGGGTTTTTAAGTAACTTTTTAACTTCAGGTTTAGACGTTATGCTTCTAGAGCCAGACACTTTCACAAGTACTTGTCTTAAAGCTGCTTCTTGTAATTTAGATTGATCTGAATTACCTGCAATAACATTTCCCATATAAGGGTTATTAAACGTCAAAGCTGTTGTAAATGACGCATAAGTCAAACACAAAATAACTAAAACACGTTTTAAAAATATAAATTTCATTTTTTTCCTACCATTTCAAGGATGTAGATACAGTTTAAACTAAAATTCAAAGTACTCAAATTGTAGAACGACTTTGAAAGTAGATATTTAATCCGATAAACCTGATTAATGTCTAATAATGAACAATCTGTTAATTAAAAATTAAATAATAGCGTATTCAATGCTAAAATGTGCGCTCTTTATAATAAATTTTCTACTTTTGTTCTAAATATTTAAGGATTTTACGTAATGGACGCAAAAAAATCATTGAGCTACAAAGACGCTGGTGTTGATATTGACGCAGGCACGGCACTTGTTGAGCG
>JAGLDN010000417.1 GCA_023145575.1 Psychromonas sp. | reverse complement strand
TCGTAAAAAGCCAGTAAGTTTACTGGCTTTTGTACTTTTAAATGATTTTATTTTTTAGGAAATGTTAAATCCACTTCACCCGTGTAAAGTTGACGCGGACGACCAATTTTTTGTCCTGGCTGTTCAACCATTTCTTTCCAGTGAGATATCCAACCAACGGTGCGCGCAATAGCAAATATAACGGTAAACATTGAACGTGGAATACCAATTGCACGCAAAACAATACCAGAATAGAAATCAACGTTAGGGTAGAGTTTTTTCTCGATGAAGTAAGGGTCTGAAAGTGCAATACGTTCAAGCTCCATTGCCACGTCTAATAGCGGATCATCAATTTTCAGATCATCAAGCACTTCATGACAAATTTTACGCATTACGGTTGCACGCGGATCATGGTTTTTGTAGACGCGATGGCCAAAGCCCATTAAGCGGAATGGATCATCTTTATCTTTTGCTTTTGCGATAAATTCAGGGATGTTATCAACATGGCCAACTTCAATTAACATATCTAAACATGCTTCATTTGCGCCGCCGTGAGCAGGGCCCCAAAGTGATGCGATACCCGCTGCGATACATGCAAATGGATTTGCGCCCGATGAACCCGCTAAGCGAACCGTTGACGTTGATGCATTTTGTTCATGATCGGCATGAAGGATAAATATTTTATCCATTGCACGTTCTAATACTGGATTCACAACATAATCTTCACAAGGTGTTGCAAACATCATCTGTAAAAAATTCCCCGCATAAGAAAGCGAGTTTTTTGGATACATAAAAGGTTGCCCTTGAGTATATTTATAACTCATTGCAGCCAATGTCGGCATTTTTGAAAGTAGGCGGAAAGCAGCAATTTCACGATGTTTTTCTTTAGATAAATCCATTGCATCATGATAAAACGCGGCTAAAGCACCACTCACACCACACATAATCGCCATAGGGTGAGAATCACGGCGAAAGCCTGAATAAAGTTTAGATAGTTGCTCGTGAAGCATTGTATGTTCAGATACGATTTTTTTAAATTTGGCATTTTCTGCTTTTGAAGGTAGTTTCCCATTTAATAACAAAAAACAAACCTCAAGATAATCTGAGTGCTCAGCGAGTTGATCAATTGGGTAGCCTCTGTGCTCTAAAATCCCTTTATCACCATCAATAAATGTAATTTCAGATTCACAAGATGCTGTCGCTAAAAAACCAGGGTCATAAGTAAAGTATCCTGCTGCACCTAATGTGCGAATGTCGATAACATCATTGCCAGCGGTGCCTTTCAATATTGGTAACTCAATTGGATCTTGGCCAGGTAAATGTAGTATTGCTGTTTGCTGAGACATAACTTTCCCTTTATAGTTTGTAAATCATTCAAAATTTGTGCGATATTTTTACAGTTTTCTGAATATGTTGTCAATTTTAACAATTGAACTTTGAGACATAGCAACAAATTTAGTTTTAGGAAATTAGTGATACAAAATAAGCAAGCGATTGTTTTACTTATACAAAATAACAGTGTAATTGTTGTCTCCTTCACAAAAATGATCATAAGTATCAATTAAAGCAAATTAATGCATTTATTTTTGTGACATTTCATTAACACAATGCCTACAATGTAGCGTGAATATTTTTTACATAAAAAGGGACTTTATCGTGCGTAAAGACAGACCAAAAAATTTAGACATATCAACCATCCAACTTCCCGTTACTGCAACGGCTTCTATTATCCATCGAATATCGGGCATCATCATCTTTATTGCTTTGGCTATTTTACTTTTATTACTGAATTGCTCACTTGAAGATCAAGCTGGTTTTGATCGCGTTGCAGGTTACGCCGATGGGTTTATTGTGCAGTTTATTTTCTGGGGTTCATTAACAGCACTTGCTTATCATGCTGTTTTTGGTATTCGCCACATGATTCAAGATTTAGGTCATTGGGAAGAAATGGATTCAGCATCTATTACAGCAAAAATTGGTTTTGTCATTGTTGCTGTTTTATCAGTGTTAGCAGGAGTTTTAGTATGGTAAAGGTAGCTGGTACATTTGGACGCAGTGGCGTTCATGATTATATTTTATTACGCGCAACCGCGGTTGTTTTATTGGTTTATATCGTCTATTTAATAGGGTTTATCGCAATAACCGATATTACTTATTCAACGTGGTCTAGTTTCTTTGCCTTAACAGCAACGAAAGTGCTGACATTATTTGCACTCGTTGCAATGCTTGTACACGCATGGATCGG
>JAGLDN010000416.1 GCA_023145575.1 Psychromonas sp. | reverse complement strand
CCTTATGTTATGCCTTGCTCTGATCCTCGAGCTTAAGCATGGCAAAGCACTTTTAAGTAACACGGGTATATTTGAGCAAATCATGTAATCTAGCAGATTGTCAGCGTCTTTTAAATTTTCACATATCTTCGCATCAATCCAACGCATTCGCTCTTCTTGTGCACACCCGAAGCTTTATTTGTGTGCATCCGATTCTATCACTTATAATCAAAATGTTTTCTTTGGCAACGATATTTACGTTATGTGACTCATATTCGCTTGTTTTTTATGCAGGTAATTAAGCAAAGGCATTAAAGCATAGCAGTCCTAAGTGTGAGTAATAAACATTATGGAAGTTAAAAACTGCGGGTTTTTAATTTTAAACTATATGTTCTTAATTATTTAGCCATTCACCATGCTTGCATTAGCAGAGCCAAATCAGAAAAATAAAGAGGTTAATATGTCAATATTTCTTAAAAACGCTATAAATAAACTCACCTATAATCTAAAATTTAAAAAAAGTATAATAGCAGCTTCTGTTCTTAGTGTTTTCGCATTTAACGCTTGTGCTGTTACTTCTGCGCCTAGCAAACCACTTCTCACGAACCAATGGGCTAACTATCATGGTGCAGGCTTTGTTAAATTAAATGGAGAAACTGGTGCTTATAATACAGTTGTAACGCAAGTTGATGTTGTTCAGCTACCTGTATCTTGGACTCCTGTTTCTGGTACAACGTCCTGGGAAGTGCTAGTTGACGATATAGTTGCTACAAAAGGCACTGGCGTTGGTGGAAGCGCAACAGTGCCTATTAAGAAAGGCGGCATGAAAAAAATTGTGGTTCGTGTATGCAATAGCGATGGTTGTACAGACAGTGATGCAGATAAAGCAATAGTAGCAGATACTGATGGCTCACATTTAGAGCCACTTGTATCACATGTTTTACCAGGTAATATAGATTATGCGCAACAAAAAGATAAAGTGGTTGCTGCTTATTTTGTAGAATGGGGTGTTTATGCTAGAAAATACTATGTTGAAAACATTCCAGCAAACAACTTAACACATGTTCTTTATGGCTTTATTCCAATCTGTGGAGCCAACGAATCTCTTAAAGTTGCAAATCCAAGCGGTTGGGCTATATTACAAGCCGACTGTTCAAAAAGTCAAGATTCCCAAATAGTTATTCATGATATGGGTTCGGCGCTATATCGTCAAAATGGCATTGATAAAGCCATGGAGTTAGACGGAACACCAGTTGGCTATGGCGAAATTGGTGCTGGAAATTTTGGTCATTTAATGGCACTTAAAAAAGCAAATCCTCACCTTAAAATCTTACCTTCTATTGGTGGTTGGACTTTATCAGATCCCTTTTTCAAAATGGTAAACAAAGCAAATCGAGATGTTTTTGTTGCCAGTGCAAAAAAATTCTTAGAAACATGGAAATTTTTTGATGGGATTGATATTGACTGGGAAAATCCTGGTGGTGGTGGTGCAAATCCAGCATTAGGCGATCCAGATAAGGATGGTCCTGCCTATATTGCATTGATGCAACAATTACGAGCAATGCTTGATCAACTCGGCGCTAAAAACCATCGTACCTATGAACTTACCTCTGCTGTGAATATAGGATATGACAAGCTTAAACATGTAGACTATGGAAGTGCCGCGAAATACTTAGATCATATCTTTATGATGTCATATGATTTTTACGGGGGATGGGCAAACAAAACAGGTAATCAAACAGGCATTTATTGTGGAGCTACTATTCCTGAAGAGAAATGTAAAGGCACAGGATCCTATCAAGGACAACCTGAATACACACTGGAAAATGGAACAAAGATTTTATTAAAGGACGGCGTTCCAGCTAAAAAACTTGTGGTTGGTGTTGCAGATTACGGCCGTGGATGGGTTGGCGTTGAACCAGGTAAAGGCGCGCCAATGGGAAGTATGGCAACGGGGCCCATTCCTGTAGATCCCGCTGATTGGGCGTGGGAAATTGGAGTCATTGATTATCGTGGTGCGGTTAAATTTATGAAAAATCATCCTACTGCAAAAATGATGTGGGATGACACAGCTAAAGCAAGTTACATTTATGATGCTCCAACAAAAACACTTATTTCACTTGATACTCCACGTTCAGTTGCAGAAAAAGGAAAATATCTTCAATCTTTAGGGCTTGGTGGTATTTTTTCTTGGGAACTTGATGGTGATTCAAATGGTGATCTCCTAAATGCAATGAACCTTGCAGTTGGAAATAAACCAGGTAAAACAAACTGGACAGCGCATAAAAAAAACAAGAATTAAAATAGATATCTATACCCATATTACTTCAAAGTGCAAATTCAGCAAGGGAAATAGTATCAAGGTACTAGGCATAAATTCCTAAGTAGTTATTCTACATAGAGATTTTATATCAACGCGCCTTGGTACTAGTTGCTCTGCCCTCCGGGGCACAAGCTCGAAAACCCAGATTGCGTTACAATAATCGAAAAGTGAACAATAATTACCTAATATTGGGCCTTGTTCTGATTATCGAGCTTGAGCCTGACACAGCATTTTGAAGTTGCGTGGGTATATGCATTTTTATTGATTTTGGCAAGGGACTAACCATTCTCTTCAATCAATGCCTTGCCTCTAGGCTTTTTTTAGGCTCTCACATAAACCTGCATCTTCAGCTTGATGGGTATATACCCTTGTTACTTCAAAATGAAACCTCAGCAAAGAAAATTGTGCCAAGTAGCTAGGCATAAAATTGAAGCCTAGTTATTCTATGTCGATATTTTATAACAACGCTAATTTGTGCAAGTTACCTTG
>JAGLDN010000415.1 GCA_023145575.1 Psychromonas sp. | reverse complement strand
AACGAAGCTTTACATCAAAGCACAAAAAGTAGCAATTGAAGCCTTACGCCTTGTGCAGGTCTCAACTGCGTAACATCAGTTAATAACCATTTTCAAAACTCCATGGTTATGCTGTATTCATACATCGAGTTAACAAGTTGTCAAATGGATTTATTGCCTTGATATATTTTTTGCAAACAAAAAATATATCAACTGATGATGACAGCGTTTATCTTATGGATCCGTTTCATATTCCACTCGCTAAGAATAACGATGCTTACACAGCTAAAGTGGCACCAGAGCTTGCAAGTAAAAGCTACAACTCAACTAAAAAAATGTATTGTTACGGTGTCAAAGCACATGTTGTTGCGCGTTAACGAGAAGCCAGTTTACCAGATCTTGAAATAATCTTTATTGAAGAAGCTAAGAGGCAGGATGGACCTGTTTTGATCAAATTCGGCCGATGCTTACAGACAATTTGCTGTTTGGCAATCAAGCTTACAAAAGATCCGATGAAGATAAGGTTGAATAAGAGCAGGGTTTGAAAGTCTTGACACTTTTAAAAAATAAAAAGGGAAGAAAGAGTTATCGACAGAGGAAAAAAATATTCAAATGCAATATTACTCATAAGGCAGCCGATTGAAACATTATTTGCTTGGCTCAATAAAGTTACTGGCATTGAGGGTGCATCAAACGTTCGTTCGTCAAAAGGGTTACTTACGCATATTTATACAAGACTGGTAGCCACGATAATGCTTAGACGTTACCCTGAACTAGGCAATTGATTCGACTATATGCCAATAACAATAAATAGCTAATCTTTTTTTGCTTAAAATATTTTACTTCTTTGGGATAAGTTTTATTAAGCATACAGTCATTCACATTATTTTTGCTTTAAATTAAGCTCTATTTTTTCGTAAAATTTAGATAACATACTTAATGTCATTTATATTAATTGTTAGAGTGTCAAATTTAGTCTGATTTTTTTGTTGTCTATTTTATGATGCACCTAAATTAAGTAATACTGACATTAAAGAGAAATTTATTTGCAATCATTTCCAGAATCATAATTATCCTGACGCACGGGCGTTGAAGAGAAACAAACATGAATATTATTTATAATGGATTAGAAACCGATCCTCTTTTTGTATTTGCACATGGTGCGGGTGCCTCGATGGATTCAGGTTTTATGGCGCGTGTGTCTACAGGGCTGGTAATGCATAGTATTCGGGTTGCGCGTTTTAATTTCAATTATATGCAGCAAGCTATTGATAGTGGCAAATTCAGGCCGCCAGAAAGAGCGACAGAGCTAATTAAGCAATTTGAAGCATTATTAGCACAAATTAATATGCCCTGTGTGATTGGTGGTAAATCAATGGGTGGAAGAATGGCAAGCCTGTTAGCTGCTCAATTGGACACTGACAAGGCAACTAATATTCAAGGTGTTGCATGTTTAGGCTACCCATTTCATCCAATGGGTAAGCTTAAAAAATTGCGAATAGATCATTTTTGTGATGTCGGTTTACCTCAACTGATCATTCAAGGGACGCGTGATCCTCTCGGCTCTAAAAGTGATGTTGATGGCTATTCTTTGCCAGAATGCATACAATGGTTGTGGCTTGATGATGGAGATCATAACTTGAAACCGCGTATTAAAAGTGGCTTTAGTTATTCGCAGCATTTAGAAAAAAGCATTGGACATCTTGCGAATTTTATTAAGCATTGCTTTTTGAACTCGACAACTGCTGTGTTGCAAGACTAGAAAGTCTATCTTACGCTCAACATTTGAAAGAGAATAACGGGGGGTTAATTAATTTTTTTTAGTTGATCCTGCAGGAAAACGATTAGCGGCGTTACTCGGTGATAGGCTCTATGTTGTGCCTTTATTTTACTTTCGACAGTTCAATTTTATGCCACGTTTTTCAGTACAATTTGTCTTGTTAACTTTCCATCTTTAAGTAATATGTGTATTTACTCGTGATCTTTGATAATGCTTAACATTTAAAAAAACAACTTGCAATTTAGAGTGAAGAGATCAGACTACAGATGATGCAAATATCATTAGCCTATAGACAAAAGAAAATTTTAGAGTATCGCCACAAAAGTTAAGTTGTGGCTGAATACGGACGAGAACAGATAAGCCAATAGAAACGACGGGCAGTAGAACGAGATTAAACATTGTTGGCGCAATCAGAGTAGGGCATATTGAAGATGCAATTACACGACAATATGCAACCGTAAATGGAGAGTCGATTATTGTTTTTTTTTAGCTAATAAAAGAGAAATATTCATCACACAAACCCGTTTATTTTATACTGAACGGTGCAGGGTATCATAGAAGCATAGTAGTTGAAGAAAAAGCTAAAAAACTCAGCATTATCTTGCATTACTTACCGCCTTATATACCCATGTGACGCAAAAGTCCAAATTCAGCAAGGGGAATAGTCCCAAGGTGCTCGGCATAAATTCGACCTTTGGTGATTAACTGCGTT
>JAGLDN010000414.1 GCA_023145575.1 Psychromonas sp. | reverse complement strand
TGGTGGAACATCACTGAAAAATGCAACTGGTTTTATTCGGGTTGCCGATATTGTTATTAGCAATCATCAAGCGTCTCAGGTCGCCGTCGTAATATCTGCGCCTGCTGGCGTGACTAATAATTTAGCAAAAATGATAGACATTACAATTGGAGGTGGAACAGCCGAACTAAATTTTTGTGAAGTGAAACGGATCTTTGCGGAACTATTGAAAGAATTAAAAGTAAATTATTCGGAGCTTAAAGATAATTTACTTGAAACTATTTTTACGCGTGAGTATAAGCATGTTATGGGCTTGTTAGAGGGGATCGGTTTATTATCGCAATGTCCTGAAAATATCGAGGCTCAAATTTTATGTAAAGGTGAGTTATTATCCATGGCGTGTATGCAACAATTACTCACTGTGAAAGGTCATCACGTTGAGTTAATTGATCCGCAACAAAAATTAATCTCGATAAAAGGCGGATACCTTGATGCGCAAATTAATATCGATGTTGCGTGCGACGTGTTTGCAAAAGAAACCCTTGTCAAAGATGCAATATATTTAATGCCAGGTTTTATTGCAGGTAATGAAACCGGTGAAATGGTTACTTTAGGTCGCAATGGATCAGATTATTCAGCTGCCGTTTTATCCGCTTGTTTGAGGGCTAAATGCTGCGAGATTTGGACTGATGTTGATGGCATTTACAGTTGCGACCCTCGTTTGGTTAAAGATGCGCAATTGTTGTCAACATTGAGTTATACCGAAGCGATGGAACTTTCTTATTTCGGTGCAAAAGTATTACACCCTAAAACAATTATCCCTGTTGCACAATATCATATTCCTTGTTTAATAAAAAACACACAAAATCGCCAAGCAAAAGGAACGCTGATTAGTTCTGATATATTGGATGATAAACAACAAGTAAAAGCCATTTCTGACTTGAAAGGGTTAACTATGCTCAGTATTTCAGGTCCAGGGATGAAAAGCCTCATTGGGATGGCTGGTAGGATATTTTCTACAATTTCTCGTGCAGACGTGTCAATTATATTGATAACACAGGCATCATCCAAATATAGTTTAAGTTTTTGTATTGCATCAACGGATACAAAAAAAGCACAAAAAGCCTTACAGACGGAGTTTGCATTAGAATTTAAAAATAATTTACTTGAGTTAATTGGCGTACTTAATAAACAAGCTATTATTTCCATCATTGGTGATGGTATGCTGCATGCAACGGGGGTTGCGGCGCGATTTTTAATGGCACTTAGCGATGCGTCGATTAATATTACAGCTATTGCACAAGGCTCGTCAGAACGTTCTATTTCAGTGGTTGTTTCTGAGAAAAAAGCCCAGGAAGCTGTGATTGCTTGTCATCAACGCTTTTTTGGTAGTGTGCAATATATTGATATGTTTTTAATTGGTTGTGGCGGAGTTGGCTGCGCATTGGTTGACCAAGTACATCGTCAACAAGCTCATCTTGCAGGTCGTAATATCCAAATACGAGTTTGCGGTATTGCCAACAGTCGGGTGATGTTAACCAGTAATGAAGGGATCGATCTTAAACAATGGCGTGAGCAATTACAAAAATCAACTCAAAAATCATCACTCGCTAAGATGCGAATATTAGTTGATCATTCACATATAATAAACCCTGTGATTGTCGATTGCACGAGTAGTGATATGGTTTCATTGAGCTATGTAGATTTTTTGGATGCTGGCTTTAATATCGTGACAGCAAATAAAAAAGCCAATACAGATAGCATGGACTATTACCATAAAATTCGTTTGAGCGCATTAACGAAACGTCGAAAATTTTTATATGATACCAATGTCGGTGCGGGCTTACCTGTTATTGAGAATATACAAAATCTCTATAATGCAGGTGATAAATTGATAAAATTTAACGGTATTTTATCGGGGTCGCTTTCTTATATTTTTGGAAAATTAGATGATGCCTTGAATTTTTCTGATGTGACGTCACGCGCGAGTAGCCTAGGCTATACCGAGCCTGATCCACGAGATGATTTAAGTGGTATAGACGTTGCGCGTAAATTACTCATTTTGGCTCGTGAAGCTGGCATATATATTTCACTCGATGATATTAATATTCAACCTGCATTGCCGCCTGACTTTGACCAATCAGGCACAATAGATGAATTTATGGCGCGACTACCTGAAGCTGATGCTTACTTTACTGAGCTACAAACACAAGCTAATAGCAAAGGAAAGGTATTACGGTATACTGGCAGCATCGAAAATGGAAAATGCAAATGTAGCATTCAAGCTGTTGACGCCGATGATCCGTTAAATAAAGTAAAAGATGGTGAGAATGCACTTGCTTTTTATAGTCAATACTATCAACCTATCCCTCTAGTATTAAGGGGGTATGGTGCTGGAGCTGAAGTGACCGCAGCAGGTGTATTTGCAGATGTCATGCGTACCTTAAACTAAAAACAGGAGTTTAAATCATGACTATTGTTGCATATGCACCTGCGTCAATTGGAAATGTAGGCGTTGGATTTGATCTTTTAGGTTGCGCACTTGCCCCTATTGATGGCTCGTTATTTGGCGATTTAATCAAAATATCTAAAAGTGATCATGATTTTTCATTAGAATGCACGGGTCGTTTTGCTAATAAATTATCGCGAGATATTAAAGAAAACATTGTCTATCATTGTTACCTTGCCTATCAAAAGGAATTAAAAAAACAAAACAAGGAAATTTTAGCAGTTAAAATGATACTCGAGAAAAACCTACCCGTTGGCAGCGGGTTAGGATCAAGTTCAAGCTCTATTGTCGCGGCATTTGAAGCATTGAATGCATGGCATGATCATCTCCTTGATGAAACAATCATGCTCACAATGATGGGCGAGATGGAAGAGCTGATAACTGGTAGTATTCACTTTGATAATGTATCGCCATGTTACTTGGGCGGAATGCAATTGATAGTTAATGAAAGGGATGTGCTAACTCAGAGGATCCCTCATTTTAAACAATGGTATTGGGTCATCGCTTATCCTGGTATTAGTATTTCAACGGCTGATGCAAGAAATATTCTGCCATCACAATATTGCTTAAGCGACGTTATTACTTATGGTCGCCGTTTATCAACTTTTATACATGCAAGCCATGCGGATAACAGTGAACTCGCAGCAAGTGTTATTAAAGATGTCATTGCTGAACCTTATCGTTCAAAACTGCTCCCTGGCTTTAAAAAAGCGCAGATATTTGCCGAACAAATTGATGCGATAGCAACAGGTATTTCAGGATCAGGGCCAACAATTTTTGCCGTGATGACAGAGATTAACCAAGCCGAGCTATTACAAAATTGGCTTATTGAGCACTTCATCCAAAATGATGATGGTTTTTGCCATATTTGCAAACTAGATGATCAAGGAGCACGCGTAATAGGCGGTTAATTAAGTTAATCACAATGACAATAAATTGCCTTTTACGCATACTGTCGCCATTATAAATCAAAATGTATTATATACTCATCACACCTGAAGATCTTCATTTCAGGACGCCTGAGTCATTCATGTTCAAGGCGCAATGCTCTCTTCGTTAGGGTTAAAAAAAGACTTTAGCCCTTTATTGTTATTCACTTTTTGAGTATTGCAACACAAAAGATGATTTACTCAGTTGTCTCCGAAGGGCGAGTTTTAAAGGCTTATATACATTGTTATAGATTTTGGCAAGAGAATAGCCATTCTCTTCAACCAATGCCTTGCCTCTAAGCTTTTAAATTCTCAGTGAAACCTGCATCTTCAGATGTGATGGCTATATCACGCCATATCAGATTAAAGAATGCATTACGAATAACGTTGGTGAATAAAAATGAATTTACACAATTTAAGAGATAAAACAGAACAAGTTAACTTTCAAAAGGCAGTTAAGCAAGGGCTAGGACGCCAGCAAGGCTTATTTTTTCCAGATGATATTACACCCCTCGCTAATTTAGACGCGTTGTTAAAGATGAACTTAGTGGATCGATCTACTGAAATCTTGTCGCATTTTATTGGCGGAGAATTATCAAAGCAAGATATTCACTCGATCGTATCAAAAGCATTCACTTTTAAAGCGCCAGTAAAACAGGTGACGCATAATATTAATGCGCTTGAATTGTTTCATGGGCCAACACTTGCATTTAAGGATTTTGGTGCCCGTTTTATGGCGCAATGCTTAGCACAATTTAAAGTTGATGGTCGCATTACAATTTTAACTGCAACTTCTGGCGATACGGGAGCTGCCGTGGCGCATGCTTTTTTTAAAATGGACAATATCGATGTTGTCATTTTATTTCCCAAAGGGAAAATAAGCCCATTACAAGAAAAATTATTCTGCACGCTTGGCGGGAATATTACCACTGTCGCGATTGAAGGTGACTTTGATGATTGTCAAGCATTGGTGAAGCAAGCATTTGATGACCAAGCACTTAAAGATGAGATAGGTCTTAATTCTGCTAATTCCATTAATATTAGCCGTTTACTTGCCCAGATGTGTTATTACTTTGAAGCAGTGGCACAATTAAATGAGGCACAACGTAAAGATCTCGTGATTTCAGTGCCAAGCGGCAATTTTGGTAATTTAACGGCAGGTTTATTTGCAAAAGCATTAGGTTTACCTATTAAACGATTTATTGCTGCAACCAATGAAAATGATACTGTGCCACGTTATTTATTGACGGGTGAATGGACGCCAACAAAAACCATTGCGACACTTTCAAATGCAATGGACGTGAGCGAACCTAACAATTGGCCACGTATTGAAGCGCTATTTAAATTTAAAGGTTGGTCTTTAACTGATTTAGGTTACGGTACACTGACAGATGAAGACACTAAGAAAGCTTTGCTTGAATTGGATAATTTAGGTTATTTATGTGAGCCACATGGTGCGATCGCTTATCATGAATTAACCAAGCAATTAAAAAACCATGAAACTGGTTTATTTTTATGCACTGCACACCCTGCAAAATTCAAAGGATCCGTTGAAAGTATTTTGAAAAGAGATATTTACATTCCAGAAGAATTAGCATCAAGGGCTGACTTACCCTTGTTGTCAAAGCAAATACCTGTTGATTTTAAGCAAATAAAAAATTTATTATTGTCACTGTAAAATATCATTTGGAGCATAAATATGGGTAAAGTATTAAATGATCTTTTAGCACACTTGTGCGTAGAGCGGCTTGAAGTGACATTATTTCGAGGGAAGAGTCAAGATCTTGGCTCTGGTATTGTTTTTAGTGGCCAAATCATGGGGCAAGCCATATTGGCAGCAAAAGAAACCGTTGAAAGTAAATTTAAAGTACATTCTTTTCACTCCTATTTTTTACGAAAAGGACAAACAAATTTACCTATCATTTATGAGGTAGAAATATTGAGAGATGGGGACTTTATCTTGACGAGAAGTGTTAAAGCTATCCAAAACGGTGCACAGATTTTTCGTATGGCAGTCTCGTTTAAATTACCCGAAAAAGGTTATGAACACCAAGATAAAATGCCCAATGTACCATCACCAGAAAATTTAATTTCAGAGCAAGAAATGGCATTGATTCATGCAGATATGTTGCCAGAAAACCTTCGTGATAAATTAGTATGTGAAAAACCAATTGAAATGCGTCCAGTCACATTTGTACACCCTGTTGACCCTGAAATCGAGCCACCAAAACGCTTTGTATGGTTTAAAGCTAATGGAAAAATGCCAAAAGATTTAAGTATACATCGTTATTTGCTTGCTTATGCTTCTAATTTTAATTTTTTAGCTACTGCCTTACAACCTCATGGTATTTCTGCTTTATCCGATAAAATGCAAGTCGTTACTCTTGATCATTCAATGTGGTTTCATCATGATGTCAATCTTAATGAGTGGCTTTTATATGCAACAGAAAGCTCAGTAGCCTCTGATTGCCGAGCGCTGGTGACGGGGAAATTTTTTACGGAAAAAGGTAAACTTGTTGCATCAACAATTCAAGAAGGGTTGATTCGGAAACGCTCTTAAATTTATATATACTCATGCGAGGGAAAATACGCAAAAATAACTCTTAAAACTGATATTATGGCTTATTTATTCTAAGTGTAATTAATTTTTTAATAAAAATCTAACCATCTACTGGTATCAGACGTCAACTACCTTG
>JAGLDN010000413.1 GCA_023145575.1 Psychromonas sp. | reverse complement strand
GGAGCGCATTATAGAGAACTTAATTGCGTTGGCAAGCATTTTTTTGTTTTTTTAATAAATTTTTAATTGATTGAACGATTATTGAGTAAAATCAAAAGAACTGTTTTAACCCGCCTTTATATCTTGTACCAACACCTTAAGCTTTACTGCACTATTCTTCGTAATTTTAGCAACGAATAATAGTCCAACACCTCCAAAAATTATTGCGCTAAAAATAATAAGATATTCTGGTAACCCAAAGTAATTTGCTATCACAGCTGAAGTAATAAAAAAAATCAGTGGTGTTAGGTAAAGTAATAGCGCACTTTTAACCAAGTCGTTCTGATTTAGAGACAGCTGAACGTCATGATCCACATTCATTCCTTTTACATAATCCACTTCAAAAAGCATTGATTTTGGTGGAATGGTTTTCGCAACTGCGCCCACACCACAACTATTCTGGCTACTACAAGACGCGCAAGCTGATCTTGAAATACACTCTACATAGGCAACTTCTTTACCCTCTTTCATTTCAACTTTAATGATTTTACCTATTTCTTTTATCATTATAATTTTACTCAGGATAAGTTAAGGTTAAGAGCTTTTTCATTTGCAAAGCACGCACTACATTTTTTTATTTTTCTTTATTAAATCAATATAAAATTATACGCCTAATCATTCAAAGTGCAACATGCTGCAAGTTATGGCGTGGATCACAGTAAATATACCCATGTAACTTCAAAATGTAAATTCAGCATGGCACCTTGTACCAATCAATAAAGTTATAAAATTAACACTTACAACTACTTATTATGCCCGTTATCTTTTATAATAAATTTCATGTTACAAATTGATCAAAATCAAATGCCAGCTAATACGTAATGGCATTTCAATTGATTTTTTACATGCTTTAAGCATGAAGATTAAGTCCTCATTTTTAGTGATGCTACTCTTTATTTTTAGTTATTGAATCACAACTCTTGAGTATTGGATCTCTTTTGTAATGAGCTTAAAGGAAACTGGGATTCTTGATTGACCAGCATGATAAATATAATTGAATTAGTTTATGCCTTTGACTCAGCGACCAACAGCATAATCAAAGTGCCAGCTAATGAGCTCCTTTTCACTCGAGAATGGTTTGGGTTGAATTGTGTCGTCAACGATTAAAAGGATATAATCAGACTGAATCTCCCGCACCTCTTTTTTTACATTTTCCCACAAATCAGCAGAGGTAAACTGTTTATGAGATAAGCCGCGAGTCATTTGATTGTCATTAATATCTCCATCTATGTCAGTCTAGAAGATTCGATAAGACCGTTGCTGTTGTCTCACCAAATAGAGTTACAAGGTAATCAACATAAAGCTCAAATATTTGTTTGTTTTTATTCATAGCGATATTTTAAAGATTTTTCATATGGAATTTTAGCTTACTGCGTAACATCAGTTAAATTAACAGGTAATTATATTCCAATAAAACTTCGAGATAAAAAGTTAACTCGGTTAATTCTGTCCGTATACTAGACATAAAATCAGCTATTATGAGTATTAAAATAAAAACTTTAATTATTAACTCGCCATCCCAATTCTAAATTTTAGAACGAAATAAATTGGCGCGAGACGCCAAGCCCTATAGGACTTAAATCAGCTTTTCTTTAATCTATCGGCTCCTTGTTCTTAAATATTACCAATTGCAATAAATAGCTCCTCGATTTTACTGCTTAGAATAACTGACATCCGCGTTTTAAGTTTCATAAACGTAACAACTATTTACATCAACATACGCTTTGAATTAGGCTGTTTTTCGTGCATAAAATTTAGAGATCGTAGTTAATGTCATTGAGATAAGGTTCAATGGATTAACTAATTGTGAAGTAACGCTTTAGCGCCCATCGTTGTAATCGTCAAATGTTGCGCTATGTTATTCCTCTGTTATAATAAAAAAAATTTATTAACACAGTGGCGCATATGAATGTCATTCCAATATTAGCAAGTGCGGGTATTACTGGCTTTGAGAGTCCTGCCGCAGAATATCTACAATTACCTTTAAGCTTAGATACATTATTAATTGAGCACCCCAGTGCCACATTTATTGGTAAAGCGTCAGGTGATTCTATGCAAGGTGTAGGTATTTTCTCTGGTGATATTTTGATAGTCGATAGACATATTAAAGTTAAAAATAAAGATGTTATTGTAGCAAATTATAACGGAGAGTTTACTTGTAAAGTACTGGATATACCAAATCAATTATTACTTTCGGCAAATGAGGAATTTAGCCAAATAAAAATATCGTCCCAGGATATATTTACGGTTGAAGGTGTAGTCTCCCGATCTATTCGTTGCCATAGATCCTGTCATTTATTGCTGACGCAAAGCTAATGTTTGCATTAGTGGATGCCAATTCATTTTACTGCAGCGCAGAGCAGGTATTTAATCCTCGTTGGCGCGGCAAGCCGCTTATCGTCTTATCCAATAACGATGGTTGTATTGTTGCTGCAAATAAACAAGCACTTGCATTGGGCATTGAAAAGTTTCAACCCTATTTTAAAGTGCGTGAGTTATGCCGTGCTCAGGGTATTATTGTTTGCTCATCTAATTATGAACTTTATGCAGATCTATCCTATAAAATGATGCAAGTTATTGGTCGATTTGCACCTTTACAGCATATATATTCTATCGATGAATCTTTTTTATCTTTTGCAGATAGCATGCCACGCGGTATTGACTTGAATGCGCACGGTAAGTTAATACGTCAAGCGGTTTGGAAAGAAACAAGATTACCTGTTTGTGTTGGCTTTGGACGTACTTTAACACTAGCAAAGCTTGCTAATCATGTTGCCAAAAAGAATGCGGATCACCTCGGAGTGTGCGTTTTAAATGATCCGCAGTTAATACAAACGGTTTTTAAGCAATTAAAACCGATTAATGTATGGGGTATCGGTCGAAAAACGAATGAGAAACTCCTTGCTTTAAGAATCGATACTGTACAAAAATTAGCAGGCATGCCCATTAACAGGTTAACAAATGAATTTAATGTAGAAATTGAACGTACAATCAGAGAATTAAATGGTATTACCTGCAAAATGTGGGATGCAACACGCGCAGATAAGCAGCAGATATTTTCAACTCGTAGTGTCGATCAACGCATTACAGATATTGAAGCCTTACAGCAAGCACTCGCTTGGCATACTTCAATTGTTGCGGTGAAAGCCAGAAAGCAACAATTACTCTGTGGTACATTGATGGCCTTTGCCAGTAGTAGTCCTTTTGATGCAACCCCATCTAGCTTTAAAATAATAAAAAAATTCAATCCAGCAACCAATGATACCAGCACACTAATTAATGCCGTCAGTAAAAGTATTGATCAGCTATTTAAAGTAAATGCTCGTTATTATAAAATAGGGGTAGGTTTACTCGATTTAACGAAGGCGCGTCATCAACAATGTGATCTATTTTCAAAGTACAAAAAAAATGATGATTTAATGGCAGTATTCGATGCAATTAACCAGCGCTACGGTAATGACAGTGTATTTATTGCCGCACAAGGTCTCCATCAGAAATTTAATATGAAACGTGAATTATTGACACCCCAATATACAAGCAACTGGGCACATATTCCAAAAATAATTTGTTAATAATTCAGCCCATGTAACTATCAAGATGATTTATCAGGCTTTGGTTCAGATGACCGCTAAAGCACAAAATTCGACCTATCAATGTTTATGATATCCAAAAACAGGCTTTAGCATAGTGGATCATTGATAGGCATTCGCTGGGGTACTTTTGAGTGATTATCAAGTACGTCGCTTCCAATCTATTTAGGGTGAAATGGATAAAAATCTATTGAAGAGTCAATAACAATAATATACCCATGTTACCTCATGATGAAATATCAGGCACGAACTCGATGTCAGAACTAAGGTGCAACTGTAAATCTCTCTCAATGATTAACTGCGTTAATCATTTATTATGGATACTCCCAGTTCGGGAGTGGTAACGTAAGGCTAGCACTGACATGGTTTAATAGATTCAC
>JAGLDN010000412.1 GCA_023145575.1 Psychromonas sp. | reverse complement strand
GATTTACTCAGTTCTCTCCAAAGGCCGAGTCTTAAAAAAGGACTAACAACATTTGATTTAAAAACGAAAATTTATATCAATAAACAAAAATCTGCTCTTGAGGCATTGCATCAAGAGCAGATTTTAACTTCGTAACATCAGTTAAAGTTTTTATTTGAATTGTTTTGGCATGTGATTGTCGGCGTTAATAAAATGAAGTGATATGAGGATTGGATATGAAGTTATTTTTTGAGTTTATGTCAAATTAGACGATACTGCCACTTGCTCTTTAAACAAATGAGCTGTATAATTTGTTCTTCACTTTGTCGCTGAATTAGTGATTGGCGATAATTATTAAAATCAAGTCCGTTATATTTAATAACGACACAAAGTCGGAGTATGTTATGTCACTAAATGCGCAACAAAAAGCTGGAATAGTAAAAAAATTTGGTCGCCAAGAAGGCGATACAGGCTCCCCCGAAGTGCAAGTTGCATTATATACAATGCAAATTAACCATCTACAAGGTCACTTTAAAACACATCTTCATGATCATCACAGTCGTCGTGGTCTATTACGCATGGTTGCTCAACGCCGTAAATTGCTTGATTATTTAAAGCGTAAAAATGTTTCAGCTTACTGTTCCTTAATTGAGGAATTAGGTCTACGTCGCTAACGGCAACTTATTTGATAAGTTACCCCTAGATGCATTGTCAGGCGCTAGTTTGACAATGAGATAAAGGCTAATCTTTCAACGCAAAATGATTGCCGATTTGGCAATAATGTCCCCTTAAATTTTTGCCAACATTGCAAGCTGTGACGACACGCGATGATTGCCCCAGTGCTGACTATTTTTTATGACCCAATAAGTGCTAGTGCAACCCGAAATCTCTTTTACAGTATTTGCAATGGAAGTCAAATAATATGAAACTGTTGTCTGATCCTTTACTTCTCACTGTGCGCTTGTGTGCTACTCCAATATCCGTCATTGTGCCTTAGCACCTTCACCTGCTGAGTATTTTCTGTCCAATTTAATAGAGAAACAAGCCCTAAGAGCGCCCATTAATTCGTCCATGCTCTACATCAACATCACGGTAAAGATCTTTTTTAGATAGTGTGTCTTGATGATCTTCTTAATAATATCGTTTATTGACTGTCTTGTCGGTATTCCACTTAAAAATTCTCGATGAGCTCTTAAGAACTTTATCTGCGATCAACTCAATATTTGAATAATTATCCAACATTTTGCGGGACATAAATCTGCTGATATGCTAAAAAAACCATATCAGACAGTTATTTACATCTGAACGATTAAACTCACTCTTTTTCTAATTGTCTAAAAAAATATCATATTTATTGATTTTAGACGTGATGAGTTTGTAGAATAAATTTATTACAAGCAGACTTAATTCACAAGCATTAAAATATTATCGTTTAAATATGTCACGTAATCATGAATTAAAGCTTTCTTTATTATATTTAATATGCTAGCGTTAGGAAGTTATTTATTATTATTATTGCATTAATTCAGACTATTCAATTGTATTTTTATTGAGTAACTTTATTAAACAGGACATAATTTTTAGTATTTGGTATTAATTATCTAGTTCTGAAATGTAAATTAACGATAATACTTTTTTATAATCATGTAAGACTGTCATAATTTTTGATCGAGTGATAATGAACAAATTGTAAAGAAAACATCTTTGCTGTTTTGAATAGATTAACGGCGTTAATCTCAAGAGAGTTAAAATAGTTTCATGCTCAGGCACTGTAGATATCATCTGTTAGATTTTTAACGTCTCGTTTCGCCGCTGTGCATTTTATATAAATTTGTACCTAGCAAAGGTGTTGTTCTAATGTAATGTAAATTTCTTCTAATTTATTAAAAGGATGGCTAAAATGTCAATGAAATCTAGATTTCAGAAGTTCAGAAACATGATAACAACCAGGCTAGTCACTAAACATACGGTACCTGAAGAAGAAATTGACAGGAGTGTACCAGAGGAAGCAACGACGTTAAATATTGTATTTGATAGGGAAATTGGTGACGGTGAGTTTACTTCTACCGAAAAAATATCACTAGCGACTACTGTAAGGGCTTGCATTAATCAAATATCTACAGCTCGTTTTGCTGCTAACAACGACTTTGAGGGATATGCAAAACATATAAAAGTCTGGTTTGGAAGACCTACACCAAAAAATATTGCGACCCTAAAAAAGATTGTGATGGAAATGCATGATGCATTGAGTGATAATACAAAATTCATAAGCTTTATTAAAATAGTCAAACCTCAACCAAAGGAGTTACATTTTGGTAATTATGATGACAATAGTGGTTCCTGTCGATACAATAGAATAGATCGAGGATACAGAAATACAATAAAAATCGTAAATAATTTACCAAGGGGGATGGATCATACTCTCCATAGAAACCAAGGTTTTCCTCGGACTGATTCTGGTTTTTTTGATAACGAAAACGATAACGATAACGATATTTATAGTGTTAACCAACCACAGCCGTACATGGGCAACTGGGATCCATATACTGAAGGTCGTGAAGATTATTCTAGAAATCATACTGATATACATGGAGGCTATCAAATATATGTTGGCGAAAATATGTTCAATCCAAGTGCAACTAAGTTTGATTGCTCCCAAATTATTTTTCATCAAATGGCTTGTGAATTATTCAATGCTTCTGATGATGAACACGAGCTAGGGATAGGAGCATCTCCCTACGCCAGAGAACAGTGCATGGACTTCGCGATGAAAGATCCTCAAAGATCAACTGAACATAGTGGTTGTGTGGGCTTGTTTCTTGCTAGTTTGGGAAGACCACTTGCGAATTCAGACCTAATCCATTCAAAGACTCTTCGTGACATGGATTATGCTTTTGGTGCTATTGCTGATGCAGGGCCTGGGCGTAGTAGATTATTCACATTAGGTAATAAACCTACCAAAGTGGACCCATTGGATGTTGTCCCAAAATTGAGGAAATTGTGGGATTAGGTCTACGTAGCTATTAAGCAGGATTTCAGCTATTCCCGTTATCATTTGAGGAGAAAATATAGTAAGTGGTTAGTCCTCAGTCGAAAACTATTAAATTTTGATGGTGTCTTTTCATTTAAACATCGACCATTAAATAACGAAGTTAATTAATATCTGATATTACGCAGTTGAGACCTGCACAAGGCG
>JAGLDN010000411.1 GCA_023145575.1 Psychromonas sp. | reverse complement strand
AGGAGGTCTGCGCTTTTGATAATTATTGCGACAGAACCAAAATTAATGGGTTATGCAATTATGACTTGAATTCAGGTTTCTTGATTTTTACCTTTAAACCATTAAATCTAACAAATGCTCGAGTGTATGCCGTAAAGTAAAATCATTGTTTTCTATATGCTGATCATTTAACTGTACACCTTGCACTCCCAATACAGGAGTAACCGTTTTATCATCAAACAAACCATAAGGTGATACGTGCATATCAGCTAAAGAAGCCTTTGTAGCTTGTGTAGAACTTATTAGTATCATAGCCTTAACGGGAGATGTACCATTGACGCCATGTATGCCATGAACATACTTCATTGCACACTCAGGTAATCGTTCTTTATAAGCTGTTTCCATTTTTGAGTACTTAGCATCTAAAACCAATAAAATACTTTCTCCAGATGGCGGTGTTAATTCAATCACAATATCAGGCGCTCTTCTTCGGTTTTCATGGTTTGATGCTTTAAATCCTTTTCCACTTGATGTTTGTTCAAAAGTTCTTATTTCCGTATTCAGGTATTTTTGATCGAATGCATTCTTATGTCCGACCATCCAATAATCAGGTTCATAATATAGTTCAACCAAATTTTCTCGATAATATGCTTGTAAAATACTACTTGAATTCTCCTGAGGTTTAGCATTTAAATCACAAATTAAACTCAAGTCTGCACGCACTTTTAATATCGTATAATATTCAAATAACTTTGGAATATCTTTGATTGCAAAGAGCATTTCTTGGGCTCTCCAATCAATTTTATTAAAGTAATACCACTCCATTATGCTCCTGAAAATAGTCGTATAAAAACGATTAGCTTTTGCTTTTTGAGATAGGACGGGCAAACCTTTATTAGGAAAAGCAACAGGAATGTGCTTATTGAAGGAATGAATTAAACGCGAAATCCGTTGCTTGCAATCGCTAAGTTGATTAATTTCCACCCCATTTACTTTAGACAGCCATTTCCCCATCACCGAAAAAAAACTACGATAACCCTCTTCATCCTGGTTGACTTGTTTTTTAAGCGGCTTAGGTGCTTCCGTTTCTAGCTTATTAACAATACGCTTCAATTCAAGTAGAAAACCATAAATCGCCCTATTTTCATCTATATCTGTATGTTCAATGATGACGGAGGTTTGTATTTCTTGAGCTAAATAATAAGTATTATCATAATGTAGGTGGGCTCGTTCAGTATCATCGGTTTCTTCGAGTACTGAGATATTTTCATTCAACCATGCTAAGCCTTGTTCATCAATATCACTGACTTGATGGCCATTTTGCATGCGTGTTTCACTTGATATCCGCGTAATGGGGCGGTTAATAACCGAAGGTAAGATATCCTCAAGTGTTTTAATTGTTGTTATTAGTTTATTAAAAATAGCTTGGGGTGTTTCACCACCATCGTGGTAGTTTGCACTAAAGCGTGTAGCACTTAAACAACTGTACAAATCACCTTCACTTTCTTGCAGAATAAAATCCACCATAAACGTAGCTTGTTCTGCTGTTAATTTTCGGGCTAATATTTCTATATTCCCAAAAGAAATAAGCTGAGTTTCACCACTGCTCTTTGTTAATTTTAATACAATATTAGCGACGCCAAAATAGTTATAAAATAATGCTTCATAATTACCATAAGCAACCGATTTAGGCATTAAGGTATAATTAAAATCAGGCGGATTAACATTAGATCCATGAAATAAATACTCACTATCATCCATTAATAATTCAACTGCTGAATAGGACTCTTGAGAGTTTAAATGTAAAGATATTGCATCCGTTTCTAACAAATAAGGCAAAGAAGTGTCTTTTTTATAGCCACTTTCTGGCTGTAAAAAAATACTTTTCCCTTGTCGTTTCCCTTTCAACACTTTTATAATAAGTTCCACTGAAAATCCCTATTAAAAAAAGCTATAACTATCTACATACATTTCACCTGCTTTTAATATATCCTGTAGCAAATTGGCAGTGCGTACCAAATTATTACTTTTTGCCCATGACTCCAAGCCCTCTAATCGTTTTCTAAAGTCTTGTCCATGTCCATTAATCAATGGTAAAGCATGTTGTGATAGTGCAAAGTCAATGGCAAGCGTAGGGTTAATATACTTTTCTGCTTTTTCACAATATGCTGTCATGGCATTTTTCTTTCGTGGACTTATATGTATTTCAGCTCCTAACCCAACTTCTTTTTCTTGCATTTTTTCGCAAAATGTCTCGATAAGTGACGGTGTAGAAAAATCACTATTATCAGAAATACCAAACCATTGTTCTAATAAGTCATAGCCAATAGCACCATCAAGAGATAATGATGCAATTTGTTCACTTGAACTTTCAATATAAGGAGAGCCCATTGAAATTACAGGTACTCGATCACATAGCCGAGGTGAAAGTGGTTCCGTTGTATTATCATTATTAATCGTTGCGATAAAGCGGATGTTTTTAGCAACAGGAAGATAGCGTTCATCACCACTAATACCTGTATCCAAAGGGCGGTCACGCCCTTCTTTATCGCTCATGGCTAAAAATTCAGACCAATAATGCTCAATGGGGCTTAAATTTGCCTCATCTAATAAGATCATGCGTAAAAATTTATCTGAGCCTGAGTCTTTCTGTTGACCCTGCCTTAAGAATTGATAAATACCTGTTTTTGCGGGTTGAAAAACACCTTTTAAGGAATTATTAAACCCCACAAAATCACGCGATGAAACCCAACCTCTAGCAACGGGGACATTTAGAAAGCAACCAGAATTACTACTTAAATGCTGAGCAGCACTTAGGCGCATGATGGAGGATGTTTTTCCTGTACCTGGTAGACCAGAAAGTACAGTAAGAAAAGATTGTTGAATATTAATTAATAAATTAGCAACTTCATCAAAAGTGATTGAATGGTCTTCCGCATCAAAAGACTCAACTAGGGTTTGAATATATTGGTCGGCTTGATCTGGCATTATCGTTGCAATATTTGGAGCTCTAAAAGGGTAGTTCTCTTCACGTTTATCTAGTGAATGCCCTTGAAGCATATCTAATACTATTTTGACTTCAGCCATTTTTCCACTAAGTTCTCCAGGTCGATTAAGGAGGTCTTTTTGAGTATCAACAGCTTTTTGAAATTCCTCTGACTGCCTTTTTAAATATTTTTTTTCGTCTTTTACATCTTCCAAATTTTTAATTTTTTCATGTTCTTGATAGTAATCTTTAATAGTTTTAGTTATATTATCTCTTTCACTTTCTAGTTCAATAATATCACTTTGCAGTTCACTTGAAGCTTCCTTACTTGCTTTTTCGAGCTCTTCTTTAGACTTTTTCTGAATATCATCTATTTCGGTAATAGCTTTCTTTTTTGCTTCTTCTACTTTTTTGCTCGCATCTATTTTTGCCTTTTCAACCCGCTCCTGTTGAGATAGAACTTGACTTTTTAATTGTCGCAATTGCTCTTCTTGCGCATCAATTACTTGCTTGGTTTCTTTTGACTCTGAAACAGGTCTTATGTCTGATCCATTGTTCTCTTTCAGGTAAGTTCCTAAAAAAGATTTGCCTATACTCGTGGTAAAATACTCATTAATTAGTTCATTGGCAAAGTCAACTTCAGTTAGATAAGTATCTAAAACCTCTTTAATCCTAATAACACGATTATCCTCCTTGTTAAGTTCCCTTTTTTTAATTGCACCAGAAACTCCCATCTTTAATTTTTCCGTTTCTTTTTTACTTAAAATAGTTTTTTTACCAAATTTAAGTTTAGAGAAAAAAGCAACAAGTTTCTCGTCGGAAATAAAATCGAACACTTCCACATCTCTATCTTCTGCGGAAATATCTGGTAGCATCCTCAATGATTTAATATATTGTTGAATAGGTGTTGTTGCTATAATAGAGTCTCTCTCTAATAGTGTTTCACTAATTTTTAAGATAAAATTATTTTTAATATTGAGAACCGTTTGTGGAAAAGGGCTCGCTTTTATTGTTTCATCTGCTTGACGTGCATTTGCAGTAAAAGGTCCATAAATTTCCTGATGATCTCGGATAAAAAAAGGTTTATTAACAGGTAGCCCGTTAATATCAACTTCCCCTGTAGAAATATTTGGTAACTTTCCATCAAAGATAGGAATAAATGAAAGAGGGTCCTTCTTTTTAACGGCCGTACCTTTAGCCCAATGAATATGATCCCCGGGAGGTAATACCCCAGAATTAAGCTCATCTATTTTACCATCATCTCTAGTCCATTTTTGTAGGTAAAACAGTTCTTCTTCTTTGAATTGACGGCTTATATTTTCAAATTCACTACTAATAAAAACCCCTTTAGTCGGGAATTCTTTGCTTGAAGGTAGCTCAATATGCTTACCATTATCGGAGGATACAAATAAAATATCAACGGTTCCAGCCTTCATGCTATAAGAAGCATGATTTATTTTAACAATCAGTTCACGTTCTTCTATTTCATTACTCATTTGATATTCCATATATTAAAATTTACACCCACTATCTTAGTTCATAGGCAGGTTCGTAGGTGGTTCTGTCGCAAAAGATAAGTA
>JAGLDN010000410.1 GCA_023145575.1 Psychromonas sp. | reverse complement strand
AGTTAATTGTCGCCTAATAGCTACACCTTTAAGTTGCTTGTCACTGAAGTTGTTATAATGCAGCCATTTTTGTAGATCAGAACTTAAATATTCAATCGAAAAATTTGTTTTTATATACTCACAGATATCGCTTATACTGAAGAGCGTAATATCTGTTAAATGAGCTATAATCAATTCCGTTTGAATGCTATTTAATAGACTGTCTAAGCCATGATGATTTGAGCTGGTTTTTTGCGTTGAAGGATACTCATGAAGGTGGGGTAAATACTGCTTTTGCGTTTCCTTGGCGCCTAAGCAATCATTTCCTCAGATCAGACTTCAGTAGATATTAAAATCGTTTTTAATCGATCACACTCTCGCTTATCAAGAGACATTTTGTGCTGTGATCCACAGTCTTATTTTTTTTAAATGTGATAATGATATTTTTGAAAATAATTTAAAGTGTTTTTTCTAAATAAGATCCATTATCAAAGATCAGAGGTATAGCCTTTTATTTTTATTTCTTTGTGTTCAAAAAGATAGTCAATCATCGCTCTTTCTATTTTTTTCCGATCATCAATTTTCATTAAATTTAATTTATTTTCATTTATAAGCATGGTTTGTTTTTTTTGCCACTCGCTCCATGCCTCTTGGCTAATATTATCAAAAATACGCTTTCCAAGTTCACCTGGAATCAATTGAAAATCAAGCCCTAGTGCTTTTTTTTGTAAGTAAGTACAAAACACTGCTCTAGACATTATTATTCCTTTTTTTAACCGCTGTTAATATTTTTTGAGTTGCAGTAGCTAAGCCAACTTTAGGAGGATGATTTAATTCGTAATATAATATACCTATTTCTTCTTGTATTTGTCGAGTTTTCATTACTTTTATATTAATTAAAACGGGCGTTATATCAAAATGAAAGTGGCTAAAAGTATGACGAAAAGAAGCAAGCTCTACTTTCTCATGACTAGGCAGATCAAGCGTATGAAGATACTCGTTATATAATGCTTTACTTGCAAACTCACCAAAACACCATAATCCCCCCCAAATTCCCGTAGGAGGACGTCGTTTTAGTTGCACTGTTTGCTTATTTTCACAAATTATCAACATATAAGCTGTTTTTACTGGAATCTTCTTTTTTGTTTTTGGGGTCGGATAATTATGCATTGTACCAGCTTTAAACGCAAGGCAACCAGCGTTGACTGGACATTTATTACATTTAGGCTGGCGCCGTAAGCAGATGGTTGCGCCAAGATCCATCATGGCTTGATTAAATATTTGGGTGTCTTTTATTGGCGTATGTGTTTTAGCTAAAGCCCATAATTTATTTTCAACACTCGCCTTTCCAGTCCAACCTTCAATTACTTGATGGCGGGCTAATACGCGCTTTACATTACCATCAAGAATGGCGTAATGTTTATTGAGCGTGAGTGATAAAATAGCACCAGCCGTTGAGCGTCCAATCCCAGCAAGTTCAATAACCTGGTCGAAATCAGTTGGAAATTTACCATTATAATTATCGCGAATAAATTGCGCCGTTTTATAGAGATTTCTTGCTCTGGCGTAATATCCAAGTCCTGTCCAATGATGTAAAATCTCATCAAGTGGCGTATTGGCTAGAGAATTAATGCTTGGATATGAAAGCATAAATTTATTAAAATAGGGGATCACTGTTGCGACTTGTGTTTGTTGTAACATGATTTCGCTGATCCATGTTTTATAGAGACTTTTGTTTATCTGCCAAGGTAATGTTTTACGCCCAAACTGGTGATACCAATTTATGATACGCAGACTAAACTCATTGTTTTTCATAATTACCTTTTAAAATTAAATAACCACAACTCGGGATAAAGATCGCAATTATGTTATATCCTTGTGATGTTGAGATGCAATGCCTAGCTTTAGCTAGAATGTCAGATCAATCCACAACATAGGGACAATCGTAACCATTTAACGTATTTTTTGTAAATAATACATGACACGCTTTTTCCTGTTTTTTCCTTTTTTAACAAATTATGTGTAAGCAGCGGTTTTCTATTACGAGGAGATCAAATTGATCATCTACTCGATTTTCTCCTTGGATCAACACCACCCCCTCGGTAAGTTTTTAAAATCCCTTGCGGTCAACTCCAATAAGAAAAAATCGAATTAAAAAACAGCTAGTATACGTTATTCATTGAAGAATAACCTGCTGCGGCATAGCACTTTTAAATTAGATGGCGTTGATATTGAGAATACTATCGCTGCTGCAGAAAACTACTCGCATCTGATAAGAGTGTTTCTGTTTCTTTAAAGGTCGTATTGTTCATGTTTCTAACCACCATCAAAATGCTTATTAAGAAAGCTAGATCAAAGAGTGCTAACAGTATTAAACTTCCCTCAACAGATCGCAAGAAAAAAGATAAAAAGAAAGATCGTTACGGAGAGGAAAAAATTGGAAAAAGCGAAGATCAGTTCTTATTTGTCCTCTTGCAAGAAGGAATCAAGGAGTAAACTCTAGTGAAGCTATGGCGCTATTATTCAAAAACGAATTGCCAGAATTTTCTAAACATCAAGAGTAACCATGTAAGTAGTTTTATGGGCTGTAAAAGTATTAAAATCTTTGGTGGATAACAAATGGATTGGTTAAGATCTCATCGAGAATTTTCAAGTGGCATACTGATAAGTCATTCAATAGGCCGCATTATACCCATGTTATGTAAAAAATGAAACATAAGGCATGAACTCGATGATCAGGATAATGCGCAACATGTCAGCTATCAATGATTAGCTACGTTAATCATTTTTCAGTTGAATCTACGCAAAGATGTTAATTATTGATTGGTTATTCACTTTTCGATTGTTGAACGCAAGTTTTCGAGTTAGCGCGCCAACGGCCAAGGCACTTAGTACCAATCGACAAAGTTATAAAATTTCGACTTAGAACTACTAGGAGCTGTTGATCTTTATTTATATTTGACTCAAAGAAATATTTTGTTAGAGGGAAAGAAAGGTAATCTCGTTTAATTCACTTCACGAAAAGCAAATACAACGAGATCACCCTGCCTCGATTAATGCTCACTGATAAACTATGGTTGAAGCTAAAAGCCATTTTGCTTGAAGATAGAGTTTATACCCATGTGACGTAAAAATGCTTTGTCAGGCTCAAGCTCGATAATCAAAACAAGACACAATATCAGGTAATTGTTATTCACTTTTCGATTATTGCAACGCAATCTTGGTTTTCGAGATTGTGCCCCGCAGGGCAAGGCAACTAGTAGAGAATGCATTTGCATTTTAGAGCTATAGCTACCCGATACGACAAGTTAAAGAATCATTTTGAAAGCATGTTGGCATTAGCATCCGCAATGATTTGGTTGCCAATGTAAAAGATAAACAGCCCCTAATTAAAGTGTTTATTTTATTCCTCCCTCTCGGTGATTAACGCAGTTAATCACCGAGAGGGAGGTTTCATGCTTAGTTCCTTAGTACAAAAAAACACTTGCTCTGTAACGTTTTCTAATGGTTTATTAGTTTAATATCACCAATTCCTTCAACGGCGACTAACGTTGAAAATTTAGAACTCATATATATGCCTGAACTTGGGCTTGTCATCTGGTATTGTAACTTTACCAGTATAATCTCTCTCTAAATTCCCAACATCCCAAAATTTTGGCTTTAAATATTGATAATGGTGTATCATGCTAAATAATAATTCTTTATCGAAATCAGAACAACTTTTTAGAGTTTTTAATTCATTTCTAGATATATGTCGTACATCACAACAGTAACACTCAACCATTGTATTCCAAGTCATTCCACTCCGATATTTCATTTCATCGAATACTTCCATGCAATGCTTTCCGATATTGTTCATATATAAGCTAGTTGCTTGTATAAGGCCAGTGTTTAAAATACGAGAACTTTGTAGGAACGGATCACCTTCTCTAAGATTAAATATTACGTAATCTCTATCAATTAAAACGGGTTCTCTGCCAATATTATTTGGATCATTATGATTTTGTGTTATGCATCCAAAAGCAGCATGGATACGATCATAGAAATATATTGAAGGTAGCAATCGAGGTTGAATCGATCCTGTGTAACCTATAATATTTTCCGAAGTATAAAAGTCTGCTCGATATACCATAGTTACGAACACCATTGGTCCTAGGTAAAGATCTTTGTTGATAGAATGTATCAATTGAACCAGTTAGATCTTCAACTTTCCTTCTAGGAGTGACTTATCTCGACCCTTACTATATTTTGCACTTTAATTGGTAAGAGATAATTTGATTTTTTTACGAATTAAAAAGAGGTCTAGACCTCTTTTTTAGCTTAGCAGCCCCGTATTATTCGGAAACTACTTTATCAACTTCTTTTTTCTCAACGGCTTCTTTCATACTGAGACGTACACGACCTTGACGATCAACCTCGAGTACTTTAACTTTAACAACTTGACCCTCTTTTAAATGGTCAGAGACTTTCTGTATACGATCGTCACAAATTTGTGAGATGTGAACTAAGCCATCTTTACCTGGTAAGATATTCACGAATGCACCAAAATCAGCTAAACGTACCACTTTACCTTCATAGATCGTGCCGATTTTAACTTCCTCAGTGAGAGCTTTAATGCGGTTAATTGCATCATCAGCTTGCTCGCCAGAGGTTGCCGCAATTTTAACCGTGCCATCATCTTCGATTTCAATTGTTGCGCCTGTTGCTTCACAAAGAGAACGAATTGTTGCACCACCTTTACCAATAACATCACGAATTTTATCCGTATTGATTTTTATTGTATGAATACGCGGGGCAAATTGTGAAATTTCTTCACGACTGTTAGAAATCGCTTCATCCATGACCGTTAAAATATGTAAACGTGCAGCCTTTGCTTGGTTTAAAGCAATTTGCATAATTTCACGCGTAATGCCTTCAATTTTAATGTCCATTTGAAGTGCTGTGATCCCCGTTGATGTACCCGCAACCTTAAAGTCCATATCACCAAGATGATCTTCGTCACCTAAGATATCAGAAAGAACAACGAATTCCTTACCTTCTTTAACAAGTCCCATTGCAATACCCGCAACCGCAGCTTTAAGCGGTACACCTGCATCCATAAGTGCGACAGATGCTCCACAAACAGATGCCATCGAAGATGATCCATTAGATTCGGTAATTTCAGAGACAACTCGTACAGTGTACGGGAATTCTTCAATGGTAGGCATTACGGCTAACACACCGCGTTTCGCAAGACGACCATGACCAATTTCACGACGCTTTGGGGAGCCAACAAAACCAGTTTCTCCAACACAATATGGTGGAAAGTTATAATGAAATAGGAAGTTATCTTTTCTCTCCCCCATTAAACTATCAATAATTTGAGCATCACGTTGTGTACCAAGTGTTGCCGTCACCAGCGCTTGTGTTTCGCCACGAGTAAACAATGAAGATCCATGAGTGCGCGGTAAAACACCCGAACGTACGTCAAGCGCACGCACACTTTGAGGGTCACGACCATCAATACGCAGGTTCCCATTTAGGATACGTGTGCGCACGATACTTTTTTCTAAATCATGTAGATAACTGCTTACTTGTTTGCCATCTAATGTATCATTTATATCTAATAATTTTTCTTTAACCTGACTAGTGATTGCTTTAATTTCCTCGGTGCGTTCAAGTTTATCACTGATTTGATAAGCAGCCTCAAGACGCGTTTCCGCTTCCATTGCAATCACGGCATCTAATGGTTTGTTGCGTTCTGGTGTTTGCCAATCCCATGCAGGACGTGCAACCTCACTTGCGAATTCTTTAATTGCGTTAATAACAACTTGTTGCTCATCGTGACCATAGACAACCGCGCCGAGCATAACATCTTCGCTTAAGATATCAGCTTCAGATTCAACCATTAATACCGCGTTATTTGTCCCTGATACCACAAGGTTAAGTGAGCTGGTTTCTAATTCTGTTTTAGATGGATTAAGCAGATATTCACCTTCTCTATAACCAACGCGCGCGCAACCTATTGGGCCGGCAAATGGCATACCAGAAATAGAAAGTGCCGCAGATGTTGCCATCATTGCAACCATATCAGGGTTAATTTCGGGATTAATTGATACAACCGTAGCAATTACTTGCACTTCATTTTTGAAGCCCTCAGGGAAAAGAGGACGCACGGGACGGTCAATAAGACGCGCAATTAAAGTTTCCTCCTCACTCGGGCGGCCTTCTCGTTTAAAGAATCCACCAGGGATTTTACCCGCTGCGTATGTTTTTTCTTGATAGTTGACAGTTAGCGGGAAAAAATCACGTACTTGTTCATCTTCCTTTTTACCGACAACTGAAACGAATACACAAGTATCGTCCATGCTGCACATTACCGCTGCCGTTGCTTGACGTGCAATTACGCCTGTTTCGAATGTTACCGTATGTTCGCCATACTTAAAACTTTTAACAATAGGATTCATTTGTCTTCCTTAAATAAGATTATTTTCTATGTGCTTTTATAGCACGATAAGTATAACTGTTTCATAAACAGCTTGAAAATAAATAATTGAAAATATATCAATTATTTGATAGCCAGCTCCAACTCTGAAGTACATCATCAATGTTCGGAGATTACCACCGTGTGTTCATCCATTCATATAACTGTTAGCTGGAATATAAAATTAAATTTTTAAATCGACTAGTATTTAAACGGCCGATTCAACCGAAAAATACATAATCTTCATGCCGCTATTGCTAGCATATGTTTCATCATTATTTCGAATGGTGTTTGGTATAATATCACTTTTCTTGGGCAATTATTTAACTGAATTAAATTACTACGAACAGCTTCATCGTGGATCAGTTTAAAATCTGTAGATTTAGACCAATATTGTCAAAACAGTCCATTGGTATTTTCATTCAACCCTCGCTACCATGAACAGTAGGGATCTGCAAAAAAATAATCACATTTAAGCTTTTATGAAACCTCTGTATAATAAGCAAATTCGTTACCATTGTCTGCTGTGATTGCTAAAACTAACTATTTAAATGCTGCCAATAATTCAATCCTTGCATCTGTCACTGTTCTCGCTGATTTGTCGAAAATTCGCTTAGTACAGTGTCACGAATGAGTCGCTCAACTATTGTGATTAGAGCACTGCTATACCCCTTTCCTATCACTAAATCAATTTCCCAATCACCAACACGAGAGAGATAATCAACGTCTTCTGCCCACTTTTGAATACCAACGCGATATTTAATAAACCCGCAGTAAGCGAGCGTCCTTTACTTCTTGATGTGTATTTCATGGCTTTTCGATGTAAGTTAGTGTAAAGATTGCCACCTTGTTTTTTATCCGCACAAATGAGCTTGTAGATCGACTTGTGCCTGACTTTATTAGGCTATCAAGCCTACTCTCCAGTCGTCTAGAGATCTGCTCATGGCTGCCGTTTTATTTGATTTTTGATGTGATATCTTCAATTGTTGCGTGCGACATAACTGGGCAACTTACTAAATTTTTTGCCTTATGATTGCCTTGTTCTCGGCTTTCTTAAATGTATATCTTCTCTTACCTGTATTACGCTTTAATGCTCGTGAAATTGAAGATTGATTAACGCCAAGTTGCAATACTCAAAAAATGAATAACAATAAAGGATTAAAGTCTTTTGTTTAACCCTACCGAAGGGAGCATTGTGCCTTTAACATAAATCACTCAGGTGTCCTGACGCGAGTATCTTCAGGTATGATGGCTATATATATTCAACTGGCTACTTTTCAAACTAAATTAAGCTATGCACTTGAGAATTGAATCTAAGAACCAATATTCATTCAAAATAAAAAGTCAACAAGGTAAATTGTACCGAGCGACTACGCATAAAATTGTAGCCTAGTCGTTCTCTGTCCAAATTTTATAACGGCAAAGGTTTAGTGCAAGGCGAGAAAGAGTGCAATGCGTTACAACATTCGAAAAGAAAATACCAATATAATAACTAGCTTTTTTTAATTAATTATATCCCCTAAACAACAAGCTCAAGTAAATGTTGATAGGTCGATTGTTATGCATTGATTACACATCCTAACTAAAGATGCAAGCTAACTTGGGTGATGACTCATGCCTTTTTATTTTAAAGCTCACAAAACAAGCAGTTTAATTTTAAGAATATCATGATTTAGACTTAGATAGGATCGCTCATGTTAAAATTTTTATGTTTGGCAGTCGTTCATAGAGAGGTTAATTTTATGTCGAAGATCTAGATACATACATCAGGCAATGTTAGATCGGTTATTGTACATTGAAGTGACGTAGGTAGAGTAATGCTTTAAAAATGGCTCCTCTTGCTGGACTTGAACCAGCGACATACGGATTAACAGTCCGTCGCTCTGCCAACTGAGCTAAAGAGGAATTATAAAATTTATTTTTACACCACAAGAGTGAAAACAGGAGAAGTATATTTTTTACTGTGGTTTTTGTCAATACAAAAATGATAAAATTTTGTTTATTTGAAATATGATTTAACGCGTGTCTTATTTAAAATTAATAGTTATTACGCGTATTGATATGCAATGCTGATCTTTTACACTCGTCAGGATAAATTGACCAAGTAATAGCCGACAATACCCATATGAGGTAAAGGTGCTTTGTCAGGCATTAAGTAGAATGTGAGGTCAATACACAACATTTCTTCTATCAATGATCAGCTGCGCGAATCATTTACCGTAGAATTAACAAGGACAAGAAGAAGTCAATTCTTATAGGGTTACCCCCTTTTCGATTGTTGCAACGTAAGGTTGCTATTTTTTCATAATAAGTCGTGTTAGCGCACTAACGGGAAAGGCAATTTGTACCAATCAACAAAGTTATAAAATTTCGAGTGAGAACGACACGTTAAGCATTAAAGTATAAATTTTAATTCGATCTTTGATCATTAACTCAGATTAATCATCAAGAGGGCAATTTTATGTCGAGGACCTTGCCGCAATTTGTCAATCTGACGTTGGATTTCGAAGTGACAGTAGTATATTTCTGAGTCTATTTCGTAGATAGGTAAAAACAGCAGTATTAGATTATTTTGTTTATTTTGTTTGTTTTGTATATTTTGTTTGTTTTGTATATTTTGTTTATTTTGTTTATCCAGAATTCAAGTTGGTTATCAAGCAATGGATGAAATAATACAAATATTATTGAATAAATCCGTTATCATTCACTCATCGAGGTTCGATTTTTTTATAGAATGTTTAAAATTAGATTGAATCTTTATTTATTAAAAAAAACCACCAAATAGTTCTTAAATACAACTAATTGATTTATGATATAAATCTATATAATTTTGTTTAATGAAATTAATCAAGTATACTTCAATTTATGATTGTAATATAAACCAATCAAGGGAAGAAAAATAATTCATATTTTCAAGGAGCTCAATAATGAAAAAATCCAACTTAGCCCTAGTAGCTACTATATCTGCAATTGCTGCTGTAGGGAGTACATTTGTTTCAGCCCCCGCGATGGCGGCAGGAAAAGAAAAATGTTATGGCATCGCAGTAGCTGGAAAAAATGATTGTGCAACAAAAACTAGCTCATGTGCAGGTACTTCAACAATCGATAAACAAGCCGATGCATTTATTGCTGTACCCACTGGGTTATGTAAAAGAATTTCAGGCGGTAAATTGGTTAAAAAAAAATAATCCACTCAAGGGCTAATCATTAATCCTTTTGTTAACTGGATAAACACTGTGACAGACATCAAAAATAAAGCAATGGGGATTGGCTTAAGAAGTCCACATTATCAAGCTGTTCTAGATACCAAACCTGATGTAGATTTTTTGGAAATTCACAGTGAAAATTATTTTAATATTTATAGTAAAGAATATTTTTATCTTGAACAAATAGCCGAAAACTATCCCATAAGTTTTCATGGCGTTGGTGGATCACTTGGCAGTAGTGATCCGCTTGATAAAGGTTATCTCCAGCAACTAAAACACCTTGTTGATCGTTTCCATCCAATATTGGTCTCTGATCATTTAAGTTGGTGCTCCTTCGAAGGAAATTTTTTTAATGATCTGTTGCCAGTGCCATATACAAAGGAAGCATTACGTTGTTTTAGTGATAATGTAAATCAGGTTCAAAATATACTACAGCGGCAAATATTGATTGAAAATCCATCGTCTTATTTAGAATATAAAAATATTGACATGAATGAGCCTGAGTTTATTAATGAAATATGTAAACAAACAGGTTGTGGATTACTGCTTGACCTTAATAACATTTATATTAGCGCAACTAATCAGCAATTATCAGTACAAAAATATCTTGATGAAATTGATCAAAGCACAGTACAAGAAATCCATTTAGCTGGATTCACCAAACAAAAAATCAAAGATAATACACTTTTAATTGATACGCATAGTACGTTTATCGACCAAGCTGTTTGGGATATTTACCAAAACTATGTAAAGCAAACTCAGACACAAGCCATCACCCTGATTGAATGGGACCTTGAAATACCGAATTTGACAACACTAATAGAGCAAATGAATAAAGCAAATGTTATCAGGGAGGCGGAAAATGAATTTAAAACAATTACAAACGCAATTTTCTGACGCTCTTTTTTATAAAAATGACAATATCCTACAGCAAATAAAAGCGGATCGGTACGCAACTGCAGAGCAACGTCTGCAAGTTTATCGCAACAGTTTTATTATGGGGATAACTCAATCCTTAGCGATAACATATCAACATACGTTAGCATTAGTTGGAAAAGATTTTTTCAATAGTGCAAGCAGGCAATTTCTTTTAGATAGTCCGCCCATTGAAAATAATATGATGACTTATGGGCATGGATTTGACGAATTTTTAGCAGGTTTACCGCAACTTAATTCAATGCCTTATATCAGTGAAATGGCTCGATTTGAATGGATATTAGAAAAAACAATCAATAGCCAATGTGAGATCAGTAGCTTAGATCTACAGCCATTAGCAAGGATACCAGAACATAAATTGGAAAAATTACAATTTACAATGGCATCACACGTTACACTGTTCATGAGTCATCAAAATATCTCACATCTTTATCAGATGTTAATTAAACAGCAAGTAACAGAAACAGATCTTAACTTCCCTTGTTACTGCGTTCTCAAAAAACAACCTAACTTTAATGTTGAATTAATTAATTTAAGTAATGATGAATTTTCGTTACTCGAACATTTAGGATCAGGGAAAAGCCTAGGGGAGATCCAACCAGAAAAATTGCATACTCAACTAGCATCTTTATTAAATAAAGCTCTACTTAATGGATTTAACTATTAACTAAGGAATTATCATGAGCCGATTAGTTTTATTTTACCAAAATGTAATCGACAAAATGCATTGTTATTTCAAACCCATTTTGTTGCTATTTACACGATTTTGGATTGCTAATGTGTTTCTAAAAGCAGGCTATCTTAAATTAACAAGTTGGGATAGCACGCTTTATCTTTTTGAACACGAATATGGGGTGCCCTTTATTCCATGGGAGTTTGCCGCATATTTAGGCACTGCGGCCGAGCTGATTTTACCCCCCTTTTTAATATTAGGCTTGTTAACTCGCCCTATGGCAGTACTCGTATTTATCGTCAATATTCTCGCAGTGGTCTCTTATCCTGTTTTGTGGAGCGGCGGGTACTACGATCATAAATTATGGGGGCTGATGCTATTAATTAATATTGTGTGGGGCGCGGGGAGATTATCCGTCGATCACATCATTCAAAAGCGCTTTTTTAAATAACCTTTTGATATTGCTTAGATAAATAAATATAAATCTTCTTTTTTTTATGCTTTTTGATGTATCTTACCAATATCGCCTTTATTTCAAACCATTAAAAAACAATATCGCATCACTCTGATAAGTTATACTTAATTAAATGATAACGAGTTTGTAATCATCTATACCCTTTATTACTTCGTGAGTATGTATTTTAAATTTGCGGATCTAGTTTTTTACATTGAATATTGCATTTTATTTATTCAATAGTTTATACGGATCTTCTTTGACGGCTAAAAGAAAATGACAGCCTTTGTCTACAATCTTTTTCGCTACTTTTGTTTACCATCCTATTGTATTAATTCTCAATTCTCATTTTTAAATCGAGGGCATTAAGTCTCTGATCTAAATTTTACGCGGGGAAAATAGCTTTATTTAAGGCACAAGTTGATGTAAATAGGGGTTCCCTTTACGAAACATAAACACACAAGTAAATTATTTTAAACAGTAGAATAAAACAGCTATTAATTGTATTTGGTCTAACGGAGTAACCTCGCAAATCGGATAAATCGGATAAATCGATCAATTTAGAAATTGAAGTGATCTAATTTTATTTTTTATCGGTTTTTACCTGCCCAATCACCACTTCATTTGCAACTGCAAAAACTCAAACCATATGAAGGTCATCTTTTTTATCCATTTAAAAATAAGATACTCTTAAATACTTTCCATCAATCCCAATGATAGCTCCCTGTATCATTTTTGAGGATCATTCATCTATTATCAAAATTATTTTCTGAATTCTTTACGGCTGACTAATAGAAAAGCATGCGTTATCGTATGGTAGGGCGGGTACTCCATGCTAAAAATTGGCAAAATTTTATAAGCATGGAGCATTATTTGTAAGTAAAATCGTTTATCTCATTCCAACTTTCAGCACCTGCTATTGTTGCAGTAACCCTCAGAAATAAAAGATAAAACAATAAGTGCTCAAATATCCAAGGTTGGCGTAGATTTTTAATCATAGAAAGATGAGCAAGTAGTGTTAAAGCACTTATTTTATATTGCTCTATTGCATAAAGAGAAATATATGATCAAGGATAAATAAGATCTGCAACCCAATCATTTTTTAGCAAGGAGCGTAAGATGTAAATTACATTTCCTTGGATAATTTGATAAGGTTCATACCAATTAAAATATCATTTTCTGTGCGTTTTTTAATCGCCAGGTGATTTAGCCTTGCGTCTGAGGATCCCTTAATATTAAAGAACAACTGATAATTTTTTTTCTGAAACTTGCATTTCATTATTAATAATTCGCGTTAGTCTTGGTGCAAGCAGTATTGATAATATTGCAATAATAGCTGTTATGTAACCAAGGTTACCAAACACTTTGGCATAGATCACCAGCGTTTGGTGTGGATCCGTTATGCCTTTCGGTGCAACCGTGAATGTTGCTACCCAACCAGCAACAACGGCTGCAATGGCTGATGATAAATGCCACATTCCCATTCCAAAACCAGTCATACGCTTTGGTACAAGTTGCGCCATCATGGCAAGCCCAAGTCCTGATATAAATAACTCACCAACAGATTGTAAGGCATAACTAATTACTAACCAGTTAGCATTTACAATCCCACCTGCGTTAGCAAAGCTTGCACTAAGCTTTAACACCAGAAAACTAAAAGCACAAAGCACCATACCCATTGAAAATTTAAGTGGCATTGAAAATCGATTGCCTAGCTTATGATAAGCAATGGCTAATAGTGGGCTTGCAATGATGATCCAGAATGGATTTAATGCTTGGAATTGTTCAGGCGCAACTGTTATACCAAAGATATTGTGCTGGACATTATTAATAGCAAAAAAGTTTAAAGATGTTGGCATTTGCGAATAAAGAACAAAAAATACAATGCCTTGTATAAACAACACAAATGCAACTAGCATTTTCGCTCGCTCTAAACCATGACATTTAAATGTTTCTTTTATATAAAGGCTAATAATGGTGGCTGCAGCAGCGAATAACATCATACTGGCATAGAATACATGCTGTAATAACACAGACGCTAAATAACTCATTAGGAAAGTACCGACAACAACACTCAAATAATTGAGTTTGTTTAAAGGGGCAAGATCTGGTTTTGAGCCTATATTTTTCATTAAAGATAAGAAACTTACAAAATTTATTACTGTAAAAATTAAACCAATTGCACAGACACCAAACGCCATACCATAGCCAAATTTAACAGCTACCCAAGGTACTATTAGCATAGCGATAAAACTGCCAATATTTATTGACATATAATACATGGTAAAAGCACCGTCTAAGCGTGGATCTCCTTCTTTATATATTTTTGACAATAAGCTTGATGGGTTCGCCTTGAATAAACCATTCCCCATTGCAATAAAGCCCATCGCAAGGTAGATCATATTTCCCCCCCCATGATAATGTGAGGATCCTGCAGAAAGTCCCAATAAAGCATAACCAATTGTCAGAATAATAGCACCAAGTGTAATAGCGCGTTTGGTGCCAATAACGTTATCACCAAGCCATCCACCAATTGCAATTGTTCCAAAAACTAATCCAACAAATGCGCCCCAAAGAAGAAATCCTTTGGCGACCGGCATGGCTAATATTTTAACAAAATAAACGGTTAAAATCGCCTGCATTCCATAAAAACCAAAACGTTCCCAGAATTCAATAGAAAAGATTAAATAAAATTGCTTAGGTTGCTTGAGAGGATTCAAATTTGACATGATATATTTCCTTTTAATCCGAGAATGAAAGTGTCAATAAATTAATTAATATATATGATAAATGGTTCATTTCAAGTTTAATGTTTTTATTATATGAAATGCGTCACAATTGTGAGATTTATATTTTTTATTTGCATTCTAAAATCAAAGCGTTATGTAAATATTTAAAAACTATACATACAAATTGCACATAATATTTAAATTAATAAACTCTATAATTCCAAAAAATATTTTTATGAGTCACTTGATTGCAAATCAACATTAGGGGGGCATGACTTTATTGCAATTACTTTATAAATTAGTGCCACAATATATTAATTTCAAGATAACATCAGATATATTGGGGCTTTTGGTGCAATATAAAGCATTTGTAAAATCGCGAGCAAGTCTAATATTCATTCAATTTCAAACCTTAAGTTGATGGGGAATTTACAGATATAATATTGAATATGGAGAGACATAGGAAAACATGGATAGCGCCAAACCAGCAAAACAATAGGATAGCTTGTTTCAGGTACTAAGCATTGAAGGCATAAAAGAAAGAAAAATCATATTATAACATTATCATAATGGCACATGCGATTGGCTATCATGTATAATAGGTCAGCACATGGCGCGGGAATTACGTAAATAGTTAATTCAATGATCAATTTTTAATATGATATTGCTTTTGAAAAGACGCAAAATTTAAAACTATTTAACATTAATTTGTAAGCAATGATCTTGGCTAATTTTGCTATTTGTTAATGGATTTTAAAGACAAAATATCTATTAATTATAGGATAGCCAAATGACGTAAACCCAGCATTAAACGAATTAAAGATAAAGGTTCATATTCAACTTATCAATGTTTAGCGGAGCTCTTCATTTGCCTGCGAGAATAACATAAAAATGTTAATTATACCGATTACATTGAGTATATGATCTAAATTTTACGCAGAAAAAACAATCTTAATTCAAGGAGTATGTTATGTGGATAGCTGTTGCCTTTACGAAACTTACAACGCACAAGTAAGTTATTCTAAGCCATAAAATAAAAAAGCTATTTTTGCAATTGGTATATACTCATGTGACGAAAAATGCTTTGTCAGAACAAAGCTCAATATTAGGTA
>JAGLDN010000041.1 GCA_023145575.1 Psychromonas sp. | reverse complement strand
AGTGAGCATTAGTCGGGGCATGCTGATCTCGTTGTATTTGTTTTTGGCGAAGTGAATTATACGAGATAATCTTTCTTCACTGCACACTATTTAAACAAAGATCAACAGGCCCTAGTAATTATCCCAATCTTAGTATTTGATTGTAAATTGAAAAATTATCGTAATACATTGAATATCAAAGGCAGATCACAGCGCTCAATAAAAAACAAAGCGCTTTAAATTCACTTAATTGTTATATGATGTAATGGCCCTTAAAAATAAAGAGGTGAATAATGACAGAAAAAAAACGGATCTATATTGCCTATACGGGTGGCACTATTGGTATGAAACCGTCAAAAAATGGATTTGTCCCTGTTGAAGGTTACCTATCTGAGACAATTGCTGGTATGCCTGAGTTTTTTCATGATGACATGCCGGAATTTGAGATTTTTGAATATAACCCGTTGATTGATTCTGCCAACGTCTCACCTGAAATTTGGCAGTTGCTAGCTGTTGATATTCAAAAACGTTACCATGATTTTGATGGCTTTATCATTTTACATGGCACAGATACTATGTCGTATACTGCATCGGCTTTATCCTTTATGTTTGAAAATTTAAGCAAACCAGTTATTATAACTGGAGCTCAAATTCCGCTCTCTAAGTTACGTACAGATGCACGTATAAATTTACTTAATTCACTTTATATTGCTGCTTACCACCCAATCAGTGAAGTTTGTTTATTTTTTAATAATAGTCTGTTTAGAGGCAATAGGACGACCAAGCAGAATGCAGATGGCTTTGATGCGTTTATTTCACCAAACTATCCGGTCTTGCTAAAGGCGGGAATTGAGATTAAAAATATCGCTGGAAAGCAGAAACGAATTATAAATTCACGCTTAAATATAACAGAAATAAAAGCCCAATCTATTGCGATTTTATATATTTTTCCAGGGCTTGATTGTTCTGTAATTGATAATTTATTAAAAAGCCCATTGAAAGCCCTTGTGTTATTGACTTATGGCGTTGGTAATGCTCAGGAAGATAAACTGCTACTGTCGATTTTAAAAACTGCGACTGATGGCGGTATTTTAATTATTAATTGCAGCCAATGCTTAGAAGGCAGTGTCAATATGACAGATTATGCTACAGGCTCTTCATTGCAAGCTGTAGGTGTTGTGGGCTGTCTTGATATGACAACGGAAAGCGTCATTGCTAAACTTTATTATTTATTAAGTCAAGATCTGCCAAATAACGTAGTCAAAGAATTGTTAAGCGTTGATTTACGCGGTGAATTAGGCTGATAGCAATTGTGGTACACTCATGAGACTTCAGCAGCAATATCCGTTGTGCCTTCGATGATTAGAATAAGGGGGTAGCAATTCGTGGTAATATTGTGATTTCTAGTCTCCGTGGTCTCCGTGGGTACATAGAGGCTATTATTACTCGAAAACCTATGCATTACCATACGAACGATGGAACTAGTTAAAAAGTAGAGGGCGGAGTGAGCCGCGTTTTTGATGTTCTAGTGCATTTGTCTTGTTAGCCGTTTATTTTGCTTGGTTTGATCCTTATACTGTCATCTTCAATCTCGATATTAGTATCTGGCCTATTTGTCTTTATAAAATCGTCTAGTTCTTTGATACTGGGATAAGCAGGGTGATTTCAAAAACATCGCGCCTCGTCAATAGTAATCACATCTTTGCTAGGATTGGCCTTGAATATGTGTGACAATTCTTCGTGTATATATCCATGTGACGTAAAAGTGCAAATTTAGCAAGGGAAATAGTACCAAGGTGCTAGGCATAACATTGCCCTCGATGATTAACTACTTTAATCACCAAAGGTCGAATTAAAATAAAGACTTTAATTCCTAAGTAGTTATTCTACATAGAGATTTTACATCAACGCGCCTTGGACCTCCTTGCCTTGCCCTGCGGAGCACAAACTCGAAAACCAAGATTTCGTTACAATAATCGTAAAGTGCCTAATATTGTGCCTTGTTTTGATTATCGAGCTTGAGCCTGACAAAGCATTTTTGCGTCACATGGGTATAGGAGTGTCTTTATCGTCTCTAGCGGTAACGCCTGCGGATAGGACTAAATCATGAAAAGCTCAATCAACAAACAGAAATCTCGAGGCGAAATTTATGATTGATTAACACCAAGTTGTATTGTTATTTTAGTTTGGCTCATAGCATTTTTATTAACGGCTAAAAGTTTCATCTTGGTGTCTTACTCAGTTGTGTATACACTTTCATTTTTTCATCGTTTGTTGGTGGAAAAGCAGTAAAGATATACTTAACTGATTAATTTCCAACTTATTTAGGCTATGCACTCCAGAATTGAATCTAAGCCTCAATAAACGCTTCTTTTTTTGCACATCACATTTATGAGGCACACTATTCTAGCCATGCCACCGTTATACCTATGCTGCGCAAAGATTCAATGCAGTATGCAAGGTGCTATTTATCAGGTTGCTCGGCGATTTAATAGACGTTCTCGAAATCACAACTGGATGTGTCTTTAACGCTATTTAATCGAAAGGGTTACCTTGATCATTATTTATTATATCTTTAAAAATAAGGCACGCCGCACTTCTGTATAAGGCGTTACCATACATACGGCTAGAAAAATATTGATACATTCTAAGCGTTCTCTCGGGCATCGTGTAACCACTTTCAAATAGTAAGTTACTGACGTTAATTGATTGTAAATCATTTTCACCTGAAACATGTAGTCCACCTTCACATCCCTTATCATAATTCATGTTATTGCGCACTAAATGATCATTATACTCAGTCTCATTCATATCAGATCTATCCATCGGTATATTGTTCCTATTTTTTATGTAGTTAAATCTTTTGCTTACATTTACAGAACATTTATGTAACGTGCGCTCATCAAAAAGCACGATGATATTGTCGGGATCAGTCATTAAATAGTGTAATTCAAATAACTCCTCAATTGCCACACTACCATGCAGAAATTCTATTCTCTGCTTCAATTCATTGGAAATATCATCATATTGCGAATGTAAAAGACTGCAAGCAGTTACGGCTAATATTGAATATCTAACCATTTCATACATAGTTTCGATTATAATATTTCGTTCGTTAAAACTAAAGCCCTGACTTAAAGAGCAGCCATCAAATATGATGGAAAGTGGGTGTATGTTTTCTTCTATTTGTTGTTGTGTTTTTTGTTTTCTCCCATTTAACACTCTTCGCTCTAGTGCCTCGTTTCTCTGAGTCAGCGCAACCCAATTATTAATTGGCTCTCCATTAGGGATCTGAAAATCTTCTTCTCGTAGTACAGGTACATCAGATTCTCGATCTTTTGCATTCTTTTTAAACAATAAAGACTTTGTTTTCATTTTATTATATCTCTTAGATTCAATTATGAAATTAATAACTTAAATTAGTTGGAAAAGTAGCCAGTTGAGTATATCTTCACCACTTTTCATGTGACAAGAGATGAAAATAATGAAAGAGTATACACAACTGATTGAGGCTAAGATAACAACTTTTAGTCCTTAATCAAGGTTGTTTCAGTAAAACTAAAATAGTGTTGCAACTTGTCGTTAATCAATGTTCAATTTCACGAGAATTAAGGTTTAATACAGGTAAGAGAGGATAGAGAGTTAAGCAAGCTCAAGCTGAGAACAAGGGAATCATAACATAAAAAAATTCAGTAAGTTGCCCAGTTATGACGCCCGCAACAATTGAAGATATGACCTTAAAAATCAAATAAAACTGGAGCCCTGACCAGATTTCTGGACAACTGAAGAACAAGCTGATAATCTTATTGGGGTCAGCCGTGAGGCGATCTACAAGTTCATTGGGGCGGATAAAAAACAAGGTGGCGATATTTACACTCACTTACGTCGAAAGCCAAGAAATATACATCAAGAAGTAAAGGACACTAGCTGGACGTGGGTATATAAAGGATCGAGTAGGTATAGAATAGCGTCCAGAGATTGTTAATGGGCGTACTCAAGTCGGTGATTGGGAGATGGATTTGGTTATCGGTAAAGGCCATAGCGGTGCTTTAGTCACTAGAGTTGAACGCCTAACACGTTACACTGTAACAAAGCGGATCTTGGATAAATTAGCGAGAACAGTGACAGATCCATACTGCTCTTGGCAGCGCGGATTGAATGAAAATACGAATGGGCTTTTACTGCACTATTGGCCTAAATCTACAGACTTTAGACTGATCCACGATGAAGCAGTTTGTAGCAATTTAATTCAGTTAAATAATAGACCAAGAAAAGTGATATTATACCAAACATGATTCGAAATGATGATAAAATATATGCTAGCACTAGTGGTATGATAATTATTCATGTTCTGGTTGAATCTGACCCTGCGCATGAAATTCAGATCCAATGACTACTTGGCATCCTATGCCTTATCACGCGATCTAGGGAAGCAGTGAACAAAAAAACAAAAAGAGCATGAACCTTAAAAGAAAGCTTAGGATTTATACCTATGTGCCGTAAAAGTGCAAATTCAGCAAGGTAAATAGTATCAAGGTGCTAGGCATAAAATTGCCAAAGGTCGAATTAAAATAAAGTCTTTAATTCTTAATTAGTTTCTTCATACTTAAAGTGTATTAGTTATATGTTTAGATTTTACATCACTTATCAATGAGTTATAGGTTAACCTTAAATCAACATAATATTTTTTAAAATCAACTATGCTCAGGAAAAGAGCAAAATGACTCTATCTGTTCAGCACCAATTAGAACTAAAGCCTATACGTCGAATGAATTGGGCATCTCAATCTTTGTCTCTGAGCCCTAAAATAATATTCAGAGCTGAAGTATTACAAAAAAATAAGATGGTCGCTCCTGAATTAAACTGTTCAGCACAATGGTTAGGGTTGAGGGTAAGTGCTTCTCTCGTTTGAAAATGATGATATTTAATATAACGAACAGCCAAATCGGAGTAGCTCTTTTGTGTGCTATAAGCATTGCTCTCTCGATGTAAAACATGTTTAATATCATCGATAATAGAGTGTTTTTTATTGTAGTTGCTAAGCAAGCAAACTGACAAAAAATATCATCTAATCACTAATAATATGTCATTTTTTCCTTCTAAAACGTGGGCTTTATTGCCTGTTTTAAATTGCAATACACAGTATGTATGTTAAACTGACTTATACTAAATTTTAAGAGCAACCGCACCTAACGCTGGCGCACTACAAATTTTGTGTTAGGTCACTAACGCTACTCCTAACAACCAATCAACCTGACTTATTAGATGTGTTATAGCGTAAGCACTAAAAAATCAATAGGCAGTTTATTCTCACTGCGTTATATGTTCAATAAAGTATAAAGCCCACATCATTTTGTGGTTCAATAGAACCCTTAAACTAACAAATAAGATTTTATGACTACTAATTTAAATTCTATAAATTATCATCCGGGTAAGTTTCTGAGGCTTTGGCGAAAAATAAACTGGTACTTTAAGGTTTTTTTTAGACCTCGGCATATAGCAACAATCACAACAGCAAACGGTGTTCTTTCTTTTGATTCGAAAGACAAAAAAACCGGAAGAATCATTTATGTTTATCGACATTTTGAGTACGACATGATGCAAAAAGCAGTTGAGTTTTTGCATTCAATCAATGCTCTTAAAATGCCTAAAGGAAAAGGTACAGTCTTAGATGTAGGTGGTTATATCGGGATGAGTTCTACGGGTTTTATGTTGAGTAACTGCTTTGAAAAATCTATAGCTTTTGAACCTAACCCTAATAGCTATAAACTGTTGTGCAGTAATATAACTCAAAATAAGCTTGATCATAGGGTTACAGTCCATAATATTGCGTTGTCAGATAAGGAAGGTGAATTAGAATTTGAGCTAAGTAACGATAACTATGGAGATCATCGTATTCGCTCTTCCAATAAATCATCTGAAAATAAATTTAATGAAGGTAAGCGGGAAACAATTAACATTAAAGCTGATTCACTCGATGGACTAATCGAAAAGTCAGAAATATTGGATATTGATAATATTTCACTTGTTTGGATGGATGTACAGGGACATGAAGGATACTTTATAAAGGGTGCTAGCAATTTTCTAAAAAAACATAAAAATATTCCAATCATAATGGAGTTTTGGCCATATGCTATGAATCGTTCAGGTATGAACAAAAGTGAGTTTATTGCATTGGTTTCTCAATTATTTAACTCCTTTTATTCTATTGATGATAAAGATGGAGTTAAGCGTTCAACAAATGAATTAATGGAATATTATGAAAAATTGGAATCATCTACAGATCCATCAGCTGGTGATTCAGTGATTTTGCTAAACGACACATAAAACAGGCTGTAGTTTTTTAGACACGTTGTACATAAGGATACGTTCTGCTGGATTAAGAAATAAAATAAAAGCATATAACTAACAAGATGTATGGACTCCCTAACCTAGTAAGCTATTAGTAATATTTCTAATAGCTATCAAATAAGGGATCCTTTCATGAACGTTATCGCAATTGATTTGGGTGTAGATCCTTTGGAACGTCGAAAAGATCTTTAAAATTCAATGTGTTATAGGAAATATAAGTAAACAAGAAGAGCCTTTTGTGGTACTAATTATGCTACCAACAACAATAAGCATGTTTTCAAAGGATTCATTGTTGAGTTTTTCAGATGTGAAGAAAGATGTTTTGTACGAATCAATGAATAAAGAGAAATTAAATTGGCGAAAACTACAACTAATCACAGCCCAAAAAGTGTTAGATATCAAGGAAAAAACAACTGCATTTATTGTCGATGATTGTGTTAAAACAAGGACGGGTAAAAGTATGCCAGGTGTTTCTAGCCACTTTGATCATTTAACTTTTCGATGTGTAATGGGGCAACAAATCTTAACGCTCGGACTAGCAAACGAAGCGCAATTTGTGCCACTGGATCACGAAATTTTTATCAGTTATTCTAAAGAGCAAATGCTTGATTATAAATTTAAAGATGAACGTAGCATTGCGGCAAAGCGTTATAAACTATCGCAGACGCAGACAAAACCTGAGATGATTATTTCTATGATCAAAAGAGCGGTGCAGTCTGGCATTGAGGCTGATTATTTTTTAGCTGATGCTTGGTTTGCCACTAAGAAAATCATTAAAATGTTCGAAGAACAATCACTTATAGCGATTGTTCGAATGAATAAGAACAAGATGAAATACAGGCTTACAAAAAATGGTATTACGTCATCATTCAATTCTCAAGAGTTATTTAAAGATCAAATCAAGGGTAATTGGGAACGCGTTCAAGGTGTTAAATATCAAAGTAAATCGACTATTGTTGAGCTAAATTTGGCGACCACAAAAGATGAACCTGATCACTGGACAAAAGTTAAATTGCTATATGTGAGCTCTCTAGATGAGGCCAAACAAAAAGCGAGCAAGCATGACAGGGCTCTTTTTAACAACCGATACAACTTGCATCAATAAAAATTTTAGAAGTTTATTCATTGCGTTGGGGGATTGAAGTTTACTTTAAGGAGGCGAAGCAAAAACTTGGTTTTCTAAACGAGCAAAGTCGAAATTACGCTACGTATATTGCATCAATTCACTTAACGAGTTTAAGGTTTTTTTATTGTTGCATGCAAAAAAAAGAAACTCAAGCAGCTTCTGTTAGTTGCGCACGAACAGCTATAGAAGAAACATTAACAAGCTTAAATTTTTCGAGTAAATTATGGTGCGTTTTTAAGGCTTTTATTACAGGATCGTTAAGTGAAATGTTATTTTTGATAGAAAAAGATCGAGTAGATGTCATAGCAAGTATTGAAAACTCAGTCATACAGTTTTTTGAAGAAACAATGGAAATGGACAGTTTTACCCTCCGGCAAGAAGTATTGCAATAACAAATAGAATAATCAACAATCAAATTTCGGTTGGTAGTCAATCACTTTGACCCCCCGAAACTTGAGTTATTAATAAAAAAATGCGGCTTAAACATGAATCACTCAGGTATCTTGGTGTGTGATGGGTATCTTGGTGTGTGATGGGTATCTTGGTGTGTGATGGGTATCAAAGTGGCTATCGGAAACTTAAACCAAATCAGGAGAAAAATATTGACGTTCTAATTAAAGTCAAAGATGTCACTGCAAAAAACAGAACTTGTTCAATGGCTCAATACGACGTGGATGATTTGCTAATATTAGGAATATACAAAGATAAGCCTGATTATGCGGGGTTTACTAACCTAGATGAGGAAATTGGTGACTTGATTGTCTGTAGGCCCAATATGCTAAGGGGGGCTCATTGGACGATCTACCTTACAACCATTACTAATAACTTCATTAAACTGGAATTGCTAAATAATTTTTATAGGATAATATACGGTGCAGATCCCGATGATATTTTAAGTGGGCAATGGCTTACAGATCGGTTAGAGGTGCAAAAAACAAGCACATTCTGGGACGTATTCAAGGCTTTCCTGGAGGTGGCATGGTTTTGTGGGCCCCTTGTCCCCGCAAAATATGATTGCCAACATTTCGTAGTAGAATTCCTGAAAAAATTTGGTATATTGCACTCAAAAATCCGCAAGTTTGAAATAATTAGTAAAGCCCTTACCGCTTGTGCGCCTCTCGTCACTCAATATAATGAAGAGGAGCTAGCAAAAGGGAATTTTGTATTTGAATATCTTGAATGGTCGCAAGATTTAGATAAACCAAGTTATCAAAAAAAATACAGTTAAATAACTTCTAAAGGAGCATAAGCTGTCATTAGCCATTTACTGCCAACATCGATAAAGTTGACTTGTAGTCTGCTATTATCTCCGCTTCCCTCTTGCGCAATAATGGTTCCTTCCCCGAACTTCTTGTGCTTAACTTGTTGGTTAACTTGAAAACCTAATACATCTTGGTTTTTAATCGAAATATTAGGTTGTTTGCGAGAAAAGCTAGGAGCATATCGTACTTGTAATTGTTTACGTATATAGTCAAGATCTTTTCTTGGCAGTTCTGCAATAAATCGAGAGGCAGTGTGATGTTTTTCCTGCCCATACAAACGCCGAGTTTCTGCGTAACAAAGGGTGAGTTTTTTCATTGCTCGCGTGATCCCTACATAACAAAGCCGTCGCTCTTCTGCTAACCGAGCTTCATCTTGAGCAGACTTTTGTCCTGGAAACATACCCTCTTCAACCCCAACCATGAATACCTGTGAAAATTCTAAACCTTTTGCCGCATGCATGGTCATTAATTGAATAGCGTCTTCAAATTCATCTGCTTGATCATCGCCAGACTCTAATGCAGCATAAGCTAAAAATGCGGTTAGCTCGTCCATTGTTTGCTCTTCCTCTGGAACAATAAATCCCTTCGTTGCCGAAACAAGCTCCTGTAAATTCTCAATTCTGCTAAGGGATTTTTCACCCTTCTCGGCTTTAAACATCGCATGCAATCCAGAATGGTGAGTAATATGATCAACCATTAGAAAAAGTGGTAATTCAGATGTTTCTGCTTGAAAGCGCAGGATCATATCAAGAAATACAGACAATGACTTTTGCGCAACCGCAGTTAAAATTTTATTTTCAATAACAAAAGAACTGGCTTGCCACATGCTAAACCCTTGTTCGCGTGCGCAGATCCGAATTTTATCTAATGCTGTATTACCAATTTTACGTTTAGGTTTATTGACAATACGCTCAAAAGCAGCATCATCTTGATGATTGTTCATCAATCGCAAATAAGCGATGCTATCTTTGATTTCTAAACGGTCAAAAAAGCGTTGCCCGCCGTAAATATGATACGGTATTTGCTGCGTCAGAAAAGCTTCTTCAAATAAACGAGACTGTGCATTGTTGCGATATAAAATAGCGCAATCAGAAAGCTTATTGCCAGCACGCTGCCAGGCTTGCAGTTGTGAGCTTACATAACGTGTTTCATCATAGTCATTAAATGCTTCATAAATAGCAATGCAATCGCCATCGTCCCCACTTGTCCACAGTTTTTTTCCCAATCGGTTACTATTATTTTGGATAAGCGCATTCGATGCATTTAAAATATGCCCTGTAGACCGATAGTTCTGCTCTAAACGGATAGTCACTACATTATTTTTTTCTTTCACAAATCGTTGAATATTTTCAACATCTGCACCACGCCAGCCATAAATTGATTGATCATCATCACCGACAATCGTCAAAAAGCTCCCATTATCAGTCAATAAATTTAACCATGCATATTGTAATTTATTAGTATCTTGAAATTCATCAACTAAGACGTGCTTAAAACGTTGTTGGTAATGCAGTAACAGTGCTGAATCATTTAATAATAATTCATGTGAGCGTAATAAAAGCTCGGAAAAATCAACAAGCCCTGCTAGTTGACAAGTGTCTTCATAGGCTTGGTAAACCTGTAATCTTTGTTTTTCTTGTAATGTATAACCTGCTTGAATATCTGCCGAGCGTAAGCCATCATCTTTTTTATCATTTATATACCATTGCAATTCTTTTGCAGGGTAATATTGCTCATCAAGGTTCAACGATTTGATTAATCGTTTGATCATTTTTTGTTGATCATCACTGTCTATTATTTGGAAGGTTTCAGGCAATTTAGCTTGTTGATAATGCAAACGTAATAAACGATGGGCAATACCATGAAATGTGCCTATCCACATTCCTCCTAACGGAAAAGGGCAGATATCAGCTATCCGTCCACGCATTTCTTTGGCAGCTTTATTGGTGAAGGTAACGGCTAAAATACTGTACAGTGGAATATGTTCGACTTCTATTAACCATGCGATACGTTGTGTTAACACGCGTGTTTTACCACTGCCTGCACCAGCTAAAACGAGCATGTTTTGTTCAGGAGCTGTGACAGCAGCGTGTTGGTTTTCGTTTAAATCAGTAATTAAGGAGGAAATGTTCATTAGTTAAAAACCTGTTTTTAATCAGTGGTTAAAGTGTATATATACGTTATTATTCAAAATGAAAATATCAAGCAAGTAGTGAGGTGTGTAAATCCACGACAGGAAATTTAAGGTCTAATTGGATCAGTCAAAACCTCCGAACAATGAAAATGTTAGTCTCACGGCTGGCCCGATGGATCGTTAGCTCGAAAATCAACCATGCGTTGTAATACTAAAAAAGTGAATAACAATTACTCAGTATTGTGCTTTGTCTTAACATCCAAGCTAGCGCCTAAAAAATTCATTTTGGATGATAGCGGGTATATATGATTTAGATGTTGTATTTCGATAGAGGGTAATAATGTTGCTTTATCAAGTGGCTTTTTGTGTTTATTAAACCAAATAGATTGCGCACCGCAATGTTGAGATCCGTACACATCGGTAACGAGATCATCGCCAATGTGAAGGATTTCATTCACGTCAATATGTAAACGTTTTGCCGCTTCAATAAACAAATCAGGTGCAGGTTTTGCTTTATAACCTTGGCCCGCCATTAAAATAAAAGAAAATTTATCAGCAATATTAATACGCTTTGCATCAACATTGCCATTAGTGATAGCAACCACAGGGTAATGTTTTGCAAGATGTCTGAGTAGCTTTATGCTGTCTGCAGGAACAACAAAATCACTGCGTAACCGAAGGAACATTTTAAAGGCATCTTGCGCATATTCAATTGCTTTATACTCACAAATACCATAAATAATCATAACACGTTTTAAAATTTCAATGCGCCATAATGAGACATCATGTGTTAATTCAGGACGCTCATTTTTAAGGATGATTTTATATAGCCCCCATTGGTGAGCGGTTAACTCAACAAGTTTTGCATAAGTTTTATTAAGGTATATTATAAACCTAGCTTCTGCTTTGTCCATCACTATCTGATTATCATAAAGTGTATCATCAAGGTCAAAACTAATCGCCTTAAAAGGCTTTAAAGAACGATAAAATCTCAACTTTTTTCCCACTGATTTGCTTTTTTAATCAGAGACGTTACTGTTGATCCCTGTATTATGATAGAGAAGAAAACAACCCCATAAGTCATTACAAGAATGATGTCTCGAACATCAATATTTTTATTAGGTATTACCATTACCCCGCGAGGGACAGCCATTGCCATTGCAAGTCCTAGTCCACCGCGCAAGCCCCCCCATGTTAATATTTTCACGCTATATGGGTTATAGGCCCTGAAGAGCCTAAAGCCTACATAGGGTAATTTAACACTAAAATAACGGGCAATTAACACAAGCGGAATAGCGATGACAATAACGGTCACGTATTCACTATGGAAATCAAACTGTAGCAGGGTTAAACCAATTAATAAGAATAACAGCCCATTAAAAAGCTCATCAACTAATCCCCACAAGCTGTCTAAATGTACTTTAGAATCTTTTGAAAACCCATGAATTCTTGTCCTATTTCCAATAATAATACCAGCAACAACCATTGCTAGTGGCCCTGATACATGAATCAAATCCGCTATAACATAGCCAGCTGTAGGTATAGCAACTGTCAACATAAACTCCATTGCTGAATCATTTGTGGAGCGGATTAAATAATGACATATAATACCAACAAGGCTCCCATAAAGTATTCCACCTACAGCCTCATGTAAAAATAACATACTGACGGACCATGCAGTTGGAGTTGTACTTGATGAGAAGGCGACACTAAACACGGTGATAAAAATTACCAGACCAAAGCCATCATTAAAAAGCGATTCCCCTTCAATTTGCGTTGAGATTCGTTGCGGAGCTTTTAATTTTTTTACTATTGCCAATACCGCAATGGGATCTGTTGGGGAAATAAGAGCACCAAATAATAAACAGTAAATAAAATCAAATGGCACAGTAAAAAACTGTAGACACAACCAAAGAGCAATGCCTACAAAAAAGGTTGAAAACAAAGTAGCACCTAAGGAAAGTATTGCAATTTCCCATTTTTGATCTTTAAAATGATCAAGTTTAACACCTAATCCACCAGCGAATAGTAAAAAGCCTAAAATGCCTTTTAACAGAAAATCTTGAAATGAAATACCGTTAAGTAATGTCAAAGACATTTCATTTAGGGGGGGGTAAATGGTTTTACCAATTAAAACAATCAATAATGACATAATTAATGAAACAGTGGTAATAGCAATAGTACTTTGCATTTTACCAATCTTTGCATTAAAAAAGGAAATCAGGATGGAGATCATGGTTAATAAGCATAAAACATCATATACAGACATAAAATAATCCATTATTTTAAATTAGAAATGTTGCACTAGAATATATTTTTTGTCCAGTTAAAAGTAATGCAAATATGCTATATTTACATTTATCAACAAAATTCACGTAACAGATTATTAATAAATTTCAACTGTGAAATAAGCCACCAAACCAAAATGATGAAAGATCAAGCTAAACAACACTTTTTCTATATAATTTACATTTCGATTTGCTTTTTAAGCTTATAATGCATGCTCCCTTTGAATATTTTTATATTATTCACTGATGTAACGCAGCAAACTAAATTGCCAGATCAAAAACTATCAAGATATCGCTATGAATATAAATAAATATTTGAGATTTATATTGATCACCTTGTAGCTCCATTTAGTGATACAACAGCAACTGGCTTATCGAATCTTCTAAATGGAGATATTAGTCACGATCAAATGCCTCGCTTCATAAACCACAAACAGCTTACTTCGGCTGACTTGTGGGCAAATGTAAAAAATCAATTGAAATGGCGCTACG
>JAGLDN010000409.1 GCA_023145575.1 Psychromonas sp. | reverse complement strand
AAGTTATGGATCAGGATTTTAAGCTGGTTGTCTTATGTCTACTAGCATTACCGCATTAAGTTTTTGGAATAGCATCAAACAAGATGCTACTCGCATGCGCCAACTGCGTTTTGCATTTGGTGTCACAATTTCAGCTGGGTTTGCTTTCGCTATAAATTGGCCTTTAGCTTTTTTACTGCCTATTTTCACTTGTTTATTACTCGCTTTCCCCCTCCCAAAACCCAGCCTTAAAGCCAGTTTTAAAAATATGCTGTATACCTTACAAGCATTTGCACTCGGTTTGATTTTTTCACTGTTTTTTTTGCAATATCCCATGGCTTATATTTTAATGCTAGGCTTAGTGTTATTTCACATTTACTATTATTTAAATAGAGGTGGCTCATTTTGGTTTACTTTAATGAGCTTGATGGCCATATTAATTTTACCGATGCTTGCAAACTCAAATGAAGGCCTTGCAATAGGATTTTCTGTTGGGTTTGTGACTTCAAGCTGGCTAACTATCGGTATGCTGTGGTTAATGCATTTTATTTTTCCAGATCCCAAATTTACTGACTTTCCAGCAGCTAAAGGCTTTCAAAAAGGCTATTCACGAATAGCCGCTCAATTCGCCTTTAAAAGCACATTAATTAGCCTCCCTATCGCAGCTGTTTTTATCATTTATGGATTAACCGATTATTTATTAGTCATGGTTTTTGCTGCTATGTTTATTTTAAAACCAGAGTTAAGCGCAGGCAAAGAGGCAGGTACAAACTCATTAATATCAACGCTTTTAGGCGGTGCTTACGCATGGATATTTTACTGGTTCATGGTTGCAGTGCCTCACTTTCATTTCTTCTTGATTTTGTTGCTTTCAACGACTCTATTCTTTGCGCTTAATATTTTTTCAACAAAAAATACCGCTAAATATTACAGCTCTGCATTAATTGCAATGCTTGTCGTATTTAATAGCAGTGTCGCCGCAGGCGCTGATTTTAACACCATACTCGTGACTCGAATATTTCTAATATCATCAGCAATCGCATACATCATTATCATGCTAAAAGTATTAAATCACTTTAAAATAGCGAGTGACAAATAAACTCTTATTTAAAATCAAGAGCATTTAGCTATTAAGCAAGCTTAAACAAAAAAAACTATAAGCAAACGTAGCCCTTGATTTTTTACCTTCCTTTTTCGTGTTATTTCGTGCCTTTCGTGGTTCAAGTTTTTGATTTTAAAATAGCGTCATTCGTTGACAACGCTTTTGATCTTGCCCTTATCTTTTTTTATTTTGCATAAACTAAATCTTGTGGCGCAAAATGGTAACTTCTATTTTTTCATTCCCTTATTATCTCTTTATCGAAGCAACATAGGCATTTGTCATTGTTACTTCACATAAATTCAACTTCTAATAACAAAGGAAACACAAAATGAAAAATCGTATCGTAAAAGCAGCAATCATGGCTTCTCTAACAATCTCACTAGCAGGTGGTTTATCTGGTTGTGTTGGTAGTAATGTTGTAACTGGAAAACTACTTAAATTTAACCTTGAAGCTGTAGATAATCGCTATGCTCGTGGTGGTTTAAACTTCTTACTTTCACCTGTTTATGCTTTTACTGCTGCAGCTGATGCATTCGTATTTAACTCTATTGAATTTTGGGCTGGTAAAAATCCAATTAACGACAATCCACACATCTTCGATACAAAAACAAAAACAATGCTAAACATTAATGACGATCTTGATCCTTCATTACACGAAGCACCAGTTGATTTGAGTTCAACCGATGAAAAATCAGTATATTCAACACAAATGGTGTCAGTAAATTCAAATACAATCGATACAAACATCGTTTACACAAACGGCGATACAGCTGTACTACGTAGCCAAAAGAACGGTGATTTAATCACTTATTACATGGATGGCGAACAAGTTGGTACAACAACAATAGATGAATTAAAAAGCTACCAAGCAAGCGTGAACTAAAAATATAAAAACAAACGTAGCCACCAATTAACACTGATAAGCACCTATTAGAAAACCGTAAAGAATTTTAAAATAGGTGTTCATTGGTGAGTATTGGTGGGTAAACACGGATGATTACTGGCCTGTGCGCTTTGAATTAACAGAAGCGGTTAAAAATGCACTTGATGAGGCTAAAATTGAAATTCCATTCCCAC
>JAGLDN010000408.1 GCA_023145575.1 Psychromonas sp. | reverse complement strand
ACTGGCTGTTTAATCAGACGCCACGGGGTGCTAATGCCACTGTACTGCTATACAGCCTTGTGCAGACGGCGGTGGCCAACAATCTGGAGCCGTTTGATTACCTAAAGTATTTACTCACTGAGCTACACAGCCTTGGTAGGCATTATGAACCAGATGCACTGGATCAATTTCTACCTTGGAACTTAATCGAAAAAATTAAGTCTTTAAAGTAAATTGTGTAGCCTGTCTAGGTGGGAAGAATAGACGCTTACGTGGGTAATAGGCTATTTTTGATTTTTGCGACAGAACCCCCTACGCTTTTAATAATCATTGCGACAGAACCAAAAATAGACACTTACGTAGAAATGGAACCGATAGAGACCAATCAATTGAGTGAAGATGAATTTGAATCCGAAGATTTTGGTGAAGAAGAAAGCAACGAGAAGCCTTTTGACCCGAGTAAAGTGGACGTTACAATCACAACTCCAAATTTAGGGGCATTGATTTCAAGGCTAGATAATGACGAAATTGATTTGATGCCTGATTTTCAACGGTCTTCCGACCTTTGGAGCAAGCAGGATCAAAGTCGCCTAATTGAATCAATACTTATAAGATTGCCGATTCCAGCATTTTATTTTGATGCCTGTGAAGATGCTAAATGGCAAGTGGTCGATGGGTTGCAGCGTTTATCTGCAATAAATAATTTTGTATTAAAAAAAAACTTAGTTTTAAAAAACCTAGAGTTTCTTACCGATTATGATGGTAAGAAATACGATGACCTTCCTCGCTCTTTGACGCGAAGAATAGATGAATTTCAAACATCAGTGTATTTAATAAAACCAGGAACACCGCTGGAAATGAAATATGCTCTATTTAATAGAATCAATACGAGAGGATTAAAGCTAACACCTCAAGAAATAAGACATGCTATGAGCCAGTCTGCCCGAAATGGTGTTGCGTCAGAATTCCTCACTAACATTGTTAGTGAAAGCCCATTTAAAAAAGTAGTTGAAAATAAAAGTAATCGACAAGCTCATCAAGAATTAGTTCTACGGCATATGGCATTTGTTTTGTTTGAAGTTGATGATTATAAATCCTCACTTCCTAAATTTTTAGACTCAGCAATGATTGAGTTAGGTAAGCTTGAAGATAGTCATCTAGAAACTTTACGCAATAACTTTCTTGATGCAATGAAAGTAGCATTCGATATTTTTGGTAAGGATACATTTAAACGATCACTCGCAGCACCCACTGGAAATAAAGTTGTTAATAAGCCTTTATTCGAAGCTATTTCCGTTTCTTTTGCTTCAATTAATAATTCTGAAAGGCAGAGACTTGTTGAATGTAAAGTGGATTTTAAAGAAAGTTTAAAATTAATGCTAAAAGAGACAAAATTTGTTAATTCAATAACCCGTTCAACGGCTAACACAGAAAGTGTATTAACACGCTTTAAAATGGTACGTGACCTCATTGAGAATCAGCTAGTTAAGGACTTGGTATGATCGAACGATTAAGCTTAAGAAATTTCAAATCTATTAAAGATGAAGTCTTTGACTTTGAGGGGCTAACATTGTTTTCTGGTTTGAATGGCATGGGTAAATCCACTGCTCTTCAGTCAATGTTAATCTTAAGGCAATCATATGACAAAAACCTTTTACCTGACATAGGCATATCTTTAACTGGAGAATATGTTTGTATTGGCAATGGTAATGATCTGCTTTTTAATGATGCTGAAGAAGAGCTTATAGATATAGAGGTGATTTGGGCAAACTCTAGTCTCGACTTACATTTTGACTATAGTGAAAAGTCTGACATGCAACCTATCAACAAGAATGATGAAGATATTAAGGGAACCCCATTTGAGGAGTCTTTGTTTACACCATCCTTCCAATATCTTTCTGCTGAACGAATCAGCCCAAGGAGTGCTTATGATGTATCTGAATACGCTGTTAATCAACTCAGATCATTGGGCGTTAAAGGCGAATACACCCCACATTTTCTAGCAGAACACGGTAATGATGCCATATCAATAAAAGCCTTTAAACATCCTGATACTTTTACCGACTCTTTAATTGACAATCTTAATGCTTGGATGTCAGAAATCACTCCAGGAACCAAAGTTGTTGCAAAATTAATTCCTGAAATAAACAAGGTTAGCCTGCACTATAGGTTTTCATCGGCCAATGCAATCACAGCAAATTTACGTCCTGAAAATACGGGATTTGGACTAACCTATGTGCTTCCTGTTGTAACAGCAGTATTAAGTGCTCGCTCAGGAGATCTCTTACTGATAGAGAATCCAGAATCGCACCTACACCCATCAGGTCAAGCTTTGATTGCAAAATTAATGGCTATTGCAGCGGATAATGATATCCAAATAATTATTGAAACTCATAGTGATCACTTTTTAAATGGAATTAGACAGTCGGTAAAGTCAAAGCTAATAGATGCTGAGAATGTGTGTGTGTATTTCTTATCGAGAGATATTGATAGTTCTGAGCATTCAGTGCAAGTTGAAAAAGTTGCAATAGAACCCTCTGGTCGTATTGAATATTGGCCAAAAGGTTTTTTTGATGAATGGGAAGAAAGCCTAAACAAGCTTATTGAAAGTGATTAATTATGTCAAATAGCGTTATTATCAATGATGCATCTCTTCCATTTAGCTCTTCGGTAGATTGTAAAAGTGAATTAGAAGATTTTTTTGAAATTATCCACTATGCTGATTCTTCTGGGGTTCGTTTCAACCAAGCAGATGATAGACATGGTAATTGGAACACTTTAAATTACGCCGAAGGTTTTGTATTCGGAGAATGGATTAATCATATTGATAAGAACATCTCTTTAATTGTAAAAAATGTTATCAGTAAAGTTCACTGCCCTATAATTGAGCTTGAAGAAGATAAACGTGAGGCATTGAGCGGCATGTTATTTATGCTTTCTAGAGATAGAAACCTAGAGGTAACAAGCTTGGGGGTAGCTTCTAATATTGACTCACACGCAATAAGCTTTCTATCACATAATAACTGGGCATCAAACCCAATATCGATTGTAAGACAATGGGAAGAAAACGAGGAATGGAAAGAACAATTAATTGATGTGCCGAATATATCATCTTTAGAACACTTAAAAGCTTATATAGCTGAGTTAGAGAATGAAAGACAGCAAAACAAAAACTACCTTCGAGGCCTTATTTTGCAAGATAACAAGGATTTCCAAAATCTTATATTTTGCAATTCTGCATTAAAAAATTTTAAATCTCCTTCTGTTACCGTAGATGATTTTCATAAAATTATCGAAGCATTAGCAAAACTTAACAAGGCAATCTTGATCTCTAATGATATAGAGGATTTAAAGTTAAATTCTAAGCTAACTATTTCTGGTGAAAGCAGTGCAACATTGGAGAATGAAAAATATGCGAGGCAAAGAGAATTTAAACATCCGACTTTAGGAAAAAAACTCTTTGAAAAACACGTCAAAAATTTCCCTGATGCTAAAAGAATGCACATTCTAGCGGATTTTAACAACAATAAAGTATCAATAGGATATTTTGGAAGTCATCTACCTACAGTAAGACATCCAAAGTAAAACTCGAAATCACGGGACAGCCAACTTAAAATGGCACTAAACAACCACCCGCTAAAAGCGGGTGGATTAGAGAGACTGGCGACTAAAAGTCGGAATACAGGGCAAATAGCCCTAATGCAAATATAATATCTAAACTTTTCGCCATTCCCTTTATTTGGCTTTTATCTAATAAACGACGAAATTCTAGTTCTAATTCATCATCTTCTTTACGTCCTCTGCGCTCAAAGACAATATGTGTTTTTTTGCCTGTTTGTTGTTTACCTTTTAGAAAGTAAAAAATCCGTTCAAGCCCAAATTGCATGGCAACATGGTAAGGGTTATCAGTTGAGCCTCTACGATCAATAAAATTATTTTTATCTAGCATGATGCCACTAAAGTAAAAGGCGCTTCAGCAATGATCTGGCTTAGTTCAGTGATAAAGCTTTGACGTACTTTTGCATTTTGCAAAATATTAAAGGGAGCGATTGATTTACGAATTTCTCGCTCATGCAAAATAGTCATATCATGGCCGAAATAAGTGAATTTAAATTGCTGAAGTTTCGGAGTTGTTTGGTTGATATATTGTGTTTTTTCAAAGATACAAAATGCTAAAACAAAAACAGGGAAGTTAGAGTCAATATGACTTAGGTTATGATCGCCGGCTTCATCAACGTAGACAATATAATCACTATATTACAACTTAGATAACCGC
>JAGLDN010000407.1 GCA_023145575.1 Psychromonas sp. | reverse complement strand
ACTTGTGAGACTTGTGAGACTTGTGAGACCTGTGAGACCTGTGAGACTTGTGAGACTTGTGCGACTTGTGTGACTTGTGCGACTTGTGTGACTTGTGCATTGGCTCCGCGGATAAGTTGTTTGTAGGTATTTACCTTGTGCTAACATAATTAAAGAGACTGCGTATCATAAACCAAGAAAATATGAACATAATGAGAGCCAGAAAACATGCTGGACAAAGTGCGCTTAGATTTTTCAAAGAGATTGTATCTGTTAGGAGTCCTAATCTTATACACCAGTTACTATGCAACAAAACTTCTTCGAGGGATACCATCAGAGCCTATAGGAATGGAACCACAGATTCTATCATCCAAGCATTTGAAAATGCAGCTAAATCAGGCATTGGTCAATGTAGAGAAAAAGCGGATATTTGTTACTTAGGTTTATCTGTTAATCCGACACTTATTGAACATTCAACTGTGATGTTATGTCAATCTTTCAATATAGATCATGTGTTTGTCCTTATCACTGATAAAGATGTAGAAAATCCATCTAGCATGCATCTATGTGAGTTAAGCCAAACGACTATGATTGTGGATGGTTGGACTGAAGACTGGCATTTCCCTAATTTAGATCTAATTACGGCATACACAAATCACCTTGGACGTATTCCCAATCCTGCTCAACTTAAATCCAGGCTTGATGTAAAGCGTAACGGAATGTTCAAATTAAACATCCCTATGCTTGTAGGATCTATTGTTTATGATACTTGAATTCAAGTATTAAGTGCAATATTGCGAAGCTAGCAGTATCTCTAATTTGTCAATAAATCATTCATGAGGCTTTTATATCTTGGTGTTTTCTTGGGCAGTGGTTGAGATTAACAATCACTGTTTGTACTTCGTCTTTACTTAGTGTCATAAAGTCTGCTCCTTTTGGAAAATACCGCTTGATAAAGCATAAGATCTGTTCTCCCAATTCTATCTGTTTGAACAATACTTCCAGTTTTATTGGCATGTAACGAGGTTGTAGAATTATTCTTTTTCAGCCTACTTTATTTAAAATAAAAACCACATTAATTCACATTTACTTGATATTCAATAAATCATTGTGTTTTTAAGGGTGGATTGATTAAATTAAGTGATAAATCGGTTTATTGATGTGTGCAGGGAGGATCATTTGACGTTAGAGCTTCACTCTCTCTCTTTAATGCAGGCTCTTTATTAACTTCTCTATATTGTGAACAAGGCAATGTATGGATCATTGTGCATTCACTTTCTCTTACCCGCGCAGCGTGAATTTATTCATGCCTTTATTTACCGTGATATTGCCAAATACAGGCTCAATTGCACCTACGCGTTTACTGTATTGCCTCCGACCTGTGCTACTGTCTATTTTTACGCGCATTTTATCGGTATAAGAGATAGGTTTAGAAGATTTGTTGATTTCAAACTGAACTTGTCGCCCTGTTTGCTTGAGGCGATACGCATACATTGTGATTGCAGTGGGCAAACGTGGCAATCTTTTAAGTAACCAGTAAAACGTATATATTGTTGACCTGCAGTTTCAACATTTTTTATACTTAGCCACATCTCTTTACCTGCTGGACAATAACTAGTTTGTGTGTTCTCATCAAAATAAAAATCAGCACTCTTAAATAATCGTTCACGCCCTTTACTGCGCTTCAAACGCCGTTTTTCTTGTTCTGTTTGATACGTTTCACTTTGTTGAAATAGTGGATTACGATTTCTAAATGCGCTGTCAGCCATATAAGCATCAAGCGCAGTTGAAACCATAAACTCAAGATTTACTTCACTGCGAAAACCACTGTCTGCATTAAATTTGGCTTCCTTAAACGTATTGGGGGAGCCTAGTTCGTTGAGTTGTTTTTGCAGTTGTTCAATCGCTGGTTTTAAGGTTTGTTGCTCTCCAGCTGAGCCCCATGTTTGCGTTTGTAAAATAATTTGGTGCTTATCATCGTTGATCGCGATACCGTTATAGCCTTGGATGGTGCCTTTACTGGTAGTCATCTTGGCACTATCGGGATCGGTAATATTGCGATAAAATTTAAGTTGTTGATTTTAAAGGTAATGAGATTTGTTAAATTCGGGCGAAATCAAATAAATTCATTCTTTATAAATCAATAAGTTAAAAAATATCAATCAAACACGCCTAATGGTAACATCACTTAAAGAATATAAATCATAAAACACAATCGGAATTAACTGTATGCTGATATGTATGACGGTAAGTTAAGGGTTGAAGTTACTCTCTTATATCAAGTGGTTACGTGGCAAGTCAAGATGCCGCACCAGCACCATATAATTAATTAAACCGCTTAATTGCGGTTTTACGTCCGAAGAAAAGTATAGCATTTCGCCTTTTAAAACAACCGAACTATTTAATCTTGCCTATGAAAGGCTTGTGTCCTCGACTTTCATAATTAACTCCCAAATTAGTACTCGCATACAGAGAAAACAATAAGAGGTTAATGAGCTAAAATTTAAGTTCAATGCGTTTTTGATAAAGCAAAGACAACTGTTAAATTTCAAAATCATCAACCCAATCAAATTGAGCTTTTAGCAATTCTTTTGTTGACTCACTAAACAAATTATCTTGTAAATCAAGCACTGTTAATTGTGTTAAATTCCCAATTTCTGCTGGCAGTTCGCTTA
>JAGLDN010000406.1 GCA_023145575.1 Psychromonas sp. | reverse complement strand
CAAAATCAGATATCAAAATCAGATACGGATTTAAAATACTCAACAAAGCAAAGCCCGCAATGAGTATCTTTAATCGCTAATTTAGGTTGTGCGTGTGCAAAGAATGTGCATTCAATTATTAGCATACTATAACTATTCTTGTCAGTAGCATACATGTGAGATCTAGTGAATAATAGTTGTCTGAACATTTCTTTAAGGATAAATCTGACTAAAGATCCCTGTGTACTCGTACGATTCAATTCATTCTCACTAATTTCTATAACGAAAGGATTTAGCTCATCTGTTTGCCCTGCATTCAACGCACTCGGCATCTTACTTGGATTACAGCTCAATTGTGTATTGATTTGGTGATGCTGTGCTCTTACCTGAGTCACCAGTGTTACCATGTCCCCTTTTCCGAAGTATTTTTCCATTGGATAGAGATAAGTGTTTGATGAAAAATTATTTACCGATTGATCATGCGCTTCTATTATATCGGGCAGAATATTATAAGTAGATGTTGATTCATTGGGGTTACGTTGACAATTAAATATTGCTGTTGTTATCACGTCAGTGGCAATGAAAATAGCATCATTTAATGTTTCTTTTTCGGAATAGGTAAATAAATTTCCTGAACTTTGATTATATGATGATTCTACAAAGTTAAGATGTTGTGGATTTGGATTTGCCGAACTTACTGGTGGAAATACTTGATGTGTTTGAAATTCTGGAGGTTGAAGGTAGTATGACAGATCTGATGTTGATGTTGTATTATTTTTAATACAATATTCTTGTTTGATCAGGAAGTCTTGGATTAGATCGAATTTTAAATGGCATTTGCTTACTACTTTTTTATTTAATATTTTATTATATTTAAATCAGCCTAAAACTCAAAGCATTTTGAAGTAGCATGGGTATATATTTCAATCCAATACTAAAAACAATAGAGCCCAGCCCATGTTTGGTATTACACTTCAGGCGCAAGCCAACGAAGAGAGATAAGAGCTTGAATTTGGAAGATAAAATAATATCACTATATTTGCTGATCAGCAATGAATATCAACACATAATTCATGCACATGTTGAAAGGTTTACTAACGCTAAGAATGTTTCATTTACGGATGACGAAGAGTAATGATAATATATTGTTACGGTATATTAAGGGGTTACCGAACAATCTCAGTCATACATTGTTATGCTCAAGATCATCTGAGTGATCATTTTCCAAAGCTCTGTGGTTATGCTGCGTTCGTACATCGAGTTAACAAGTTGTAAATGGATTTATTGCTTTGATAGATTTTTGCAAACAAAAAAATATCGACGGATGATGACAGCGTTTTTCTTTTTTGATCTGTTACCTAGTTATACCCGCTAAGCATAACTATGTTACACGGTTATTCGTTGCCTGAACTTGTAAGTAAAATCCACAACTCAACCAAAAAAAGGTATTACTACGGCGTCAAAGCACATGTTGTTGGGCGCAAACGAGAAGCCAGCTTAGCAGATCTTTAAATAATCTTTCATTGAAGAAGCCAAGAGGCTGGATGATCTTTTTTTGATCAAATTCGGCCGATGCCTACACACAATTTGCTGTTTGGCAATCAAGCTTACAAAAGATCCGATGAAGATAAGGTTGAATCAGAGCAGGGTTTGAATGTATTGACACCTTTAAATAAACAAAAGGGGCAGAAGGTATCAGACGTCAACTACCTTG
>JAGLDN010000405.1 GCA_023145575.1 Psychromonas sp. | reverse complement strand
CTGTAACTATAAATTACAAATTATGTTTACGAATAACTTTCAGCATTTCTCTTAATAATTTAGGATTTGCTGCAACAACATTGCCAGATTTTAGGTAATCATTGCCACCTTCAAAATCAGTCATCATTGCGCCAGATTCTTTAAGTAATAATTCTCCCGCTGCGATATCCCAAGGTTTTAGGTTAAACTGCCAAAAACCATCAACACGGCCAGTTGCAACATAAGCTAAATCTAAAGCCGGGCTACCACCACAACGCATATCTGCAACTTCTAAAAAGAAATCTTTGAAGATATTTAAATAAGGTTCAGTTTGGTGTTTTGTTTTAAATGGAAAACCAGTTGCAAGTACTGTTCTTGGTAGTTTAGGTACAAGTGTTGCACGAGTTCTGTAACCATTTACTTGTGAGCTTTGACCACGAACAGCAGAGAAAAGTTCGTTACGAATAGGATCGAATACGATACCAATTTCAGTACGGCCTTTGATTTTTAGTGCAATTGAGATTGCAAAGTGTGGGATGCCACGAACGAAGTTGTTTGTCCCATCAAGTGGGTCAATAATCCATTGGTGATCGCTATCTTTACCGTTATCAATACCAGATTCTTCACTTACGAAAGAATGGTCAGGATATGCTTGTTTTAATGTACCAATAATTGCAAGTTCAGCTTCTTTGTCGACACTTGTCACATAGTCATTTAACGTTTTTTCTTCGATTTCAACTGTTTCAATATTTTCGAAACCTTTAGCAACTACTTTACCGGCATTACGCGCGGCACGAATTGCAATATTTAGCATTGGATGCATTTGATCACCATTAGATTGTAAAAGAACAAGGAAGGGATATTCCTTCTGGCGCGCAGTATACAGAGATCACATTATTGTGTAAATCATTAATTGTGTGTTTTTTGTTCGTTAATCCTGTTTTAGTGAGATGTTTGCGAAAACATGAAGTTTAAATTCTATTTTTACTTGTGGTTACTTACTGATAAATTTAAAATCTATCTCTAAATGTAAACGTCTAAATGTAAACTTCTAAGGAAAACAAATGCTAGATAATGTTCGAGTTATTTTAATTGGTACATCGCACCCGGGTAATATTGGTAGTGCAGCGAGAGCGATGAAAACAATGGGCTTATCTAATTTAGTGCTTGTTGATCCTGAATGTGCTGTTGATGGGAAGTCAGTTGCTTTATCCGCTGGCGCAAGTGATGTTTTACATAATCACAAAGTTTATAAAACGCTTGAAGAAGCGGTTGTGGATTGTGGATTAGTGATTGGTGCAAGTGCGCGCCCAAGAACACTCGATTGGCCAATGCTTGATCCGCGTGAAATGGGTGAAAAAGCAGTTGAAGAAGGCAGTAAACATCCAATAGCATTAGTTTTTGGACGTGAAAATAGCGGTTTGACAAACGATGAACTGCAAAAGTGTCATTTCCATGTGTTTATTCCTGCAAATCCGGATTATAGCTCGCTGAATTTAGCAATGGCAGTTCAAACATTGACCTACGAAATTCGAATGGCCTTTCTTTATAGTCAAGAGCGTTATAATAAAGAACTTTATAATAAAGATTTTTCAAGCTCAACGGTTCAAGCAGAGCAAGTCGAATATCCATTTTCAGGTGAGATCGAAAGTATGTTTTCTCATTTAGAAGAAACGCTGACAGATACGCGTTTTATTGTGCCTGCTCACCCTGGGCTTGTGATGACAAAACTACGTCGCTTCTTTAATAGAGCGCGCCCTGAAAAAACAGAGCTTCGCATGTGGCGTGGTATTTTTAGTAGCATCCAAAAATCACTCATTTCAGCAAGAGCAGAACAG
>JAGLDN010000404.1 GCA_023145575.1 Psychromonas sp. | reverse complement strand
TCGAGATAGACCAATTAAGATCAATACAATTAATATTGTTTTCAAAAAATCGCTGTAACGTTCGGTAATTCGCACAGTCCACCGACTAATGCTTAACATTGTGTTGCGACCTATCTATAATCATTACCAGCATAGCTTAACTAACAATAAGAAGTAGTTGGTCTATTTTAGAGCAAAGTAATAAGTGTAAACAAGTGAAAATTGTAAACATTTAGGTCATGAGCAGGTGTTCTTGAAATTATATTTTCCAGAAGTGCATATATTAACAACTGCTCACTTCTATTTACAACACAATAAATTATTTGTCATTATGGCGAACATATTGTAATCAAATAAATCATTCAGGGACTAAAATCGATAAAATTTCTTGTTCTCTTAATAAAAAGATCCACAAGAATTATAAAATTAATTAAGCCGTTAAATAAATTATTGACTATAATAAGTATTAGTTAAGAAAAAATAATGGGAATTAATTTTGATGAAACAAGGCTTACAATTAAAAATGGGGCAGCAACTTGCTATGACCCCCCAATTGCAACAAGCAATTAAATTATTGCAGCTTTCTAACTTGGATTTACAACAAGAAATCCAAACCGCGCTTGATGAAAATCCATTGTTATCACAAGATGATGAGTGTAGGACAACAGAGATCACTAAAGATATTGACAAAAGCCAGCTTGATATTTCACAAGTGATCACCAAACAAGAAATCTCAAATGAAATTCCTGATGGCAATACGTGGGATGAAAATTACACGCCAATATCAATGTCGTCCGATAACACCAATTATGACTATAAAGATACCGTATACCAAGGCGAATCAATAAACTCGTTACAAGACAATTTACGATGGCAAATGGAACTCTCACACTTTAGTCAAACTGACATTATCATTGCCTTACAAATTATTGATAGTATTAATGAAAGTGGTTATTTAACTACAAGTTGTGAATCAATTTACACCTCATTGGCAAAAGAGAACCTTGATATTAAAGTTGATGACGTAAAAAGTGTCTTAAAAAATGTTCAAAAATTTGACCCCGTAGGTGTTGGGGCAAGATCAGCAAAAGAATGTTTGCAAATTCAACTTCGCCAGCTCCCTACTGAAACACCTTGGTTAGATGAAGCAATGTTCTTACTTGAGTTACACATAGATCTTTTGGCAAATCGAGATTATCGAACACTACTTAAAAAAACCAAATTAAACAAACAACAACTTATACAGGTAATGCATCTTATACAAAGTTTAGAGCCACGTCCTGGAAATAAAATTGAATCTTCCCAATCTCAATATATCGTTCCCGATGTTTATGTAAAGAAAGTTTCTGGAAAATGGCGTGTATCGCTTAACTCTAGATGCGATCCTCATCTCTCAATTAACAAGAAATATTCTATAATAACCAAGGAAAAGGACAATATCAGCCAAGCAGATTCGGAATTTATTAAAGGGCGCTTGCAAAACGCCAAGTGGTTTATTAAAAGCCTTGAGAGTCGCAATGATACGCTATTAAAAGTCTCAAATTGTATCGTACAACAACAACAAGAATTTTTTGAGCTAGGTGAGGAAGCAATGAAACCCATGGTATTAAATGATGTAGCATTTGAAGTGGATATGCATGAGTCTACAATTTCTCGTATTACTACCCAAAAATTTATGCATACGCCCAAAGGGATTTATGAGCTAAAATACTTCTTTTCAAGCCATGTTACAACAGACGAAGGCGGAGAGTGCTCTTCAACCGCTATACGCGCGCTAATTAAAAAAATAATTAGCGCTGAAAAAGTAAATAAACCACTTAGCGACAGTAAAATAACAAATATATTAAAAAAGCAAGGTATTAAAGTTGCACGCCGCACGATTGCAAAATATAGAGAATCATTAGCTATCCCCACATCAAGTCAACGAAGACAACTATTATAACCACAACTAAAATAATATTTTACCCATTATCATTGGCAGATTCAACCGCCAAATACATAATCGTCATGCCGCTAGTGTTCGCATATGTTTCATCATTATTTCAAATGGTGTTTGGCATAATATCACTTTTCTTAGCCTATTATTTAACTGGATTCAATTGCTAAGAAAAGCTTCATCGTGGAACAGTTTAAAATGTGTAGATTTATACCAATATTGTCGCAACAGTCCATTGGTATTTTCATTCAACCCTCGCTGCCATGAACAGTATGGATCGGCAAAAAAATAATCACATTTAAGCGATCCTGAAACCTCTTTATGATAAGCAAATTCTTTAGCATTGTCAGCTGTGACTGTTAAAACTAAATACTTAAATGGTGCCCATAATTCAATCGTTGCATCTGTCACTTTTCTCGCTAATTTATCAAACATCTGCTTGGTTACAGTGTGACGAGTAAGGCAAAATCACGTAAAGCGTAAATTTTAAACTGCTCTTTTTGATAAGGATCACAATACCTTTCAAATAAAAAGGATCGACTTATAGATCAACTTTACCTATGATCTTATAATTCTCTTTAAGCAATAGATAAGCATAAATGAATGGGTTAACATTGAGATTTAACCTCGAAACACTAAAAGATACTTGACAACCTTGGAAAATAACGCATAAATTAAACGATATTCTTTTTCTTGCAATCACTGCAACAATTACAGGTTCTTAAAGTTGGGAAGAAATAGAAGACTTTGGTGTAGATAATCAAAAATGGTTGAATATATTTGTGGAGCTAAAAGGTGGTGCACCATCTCATCATACAATCGGCCGAATTTTTTCAGCGATTAATCCAGTTGAGTTTAGGAAAATATTCGCAACATGGATGAATGAATGTCAAAAAATGACACACGGCTCAATTATTGGGATAGATGGAAAATGTCTCAGAAGCTCATATTCTCAAGAAGCTAAAAAAGACCAGATCTACATGGTAATCGCTTTTGCAGAGGCAAATGAAGTTGTACTTGGACAGGTAAAAGTCGATAAGAAATCTAATGAGATCACAGCGATCCCAAAACTGTTGAATTTACTTGATATTAAAGGTACCACCATCACAATTGACGCAATGGGATGTCAAATTAAAATAGCAGACAAAACAGTTGATTTAGATGGTGATTTTATACTTGCATTAAAAGGTGATCAAGATGAACTCCATGAAGATGTAAAACTATATCTAGATTCAAATTTAAATAAATCTAGTCATAATCAATTCGATTTTTCAGAAGATGTCCATGGTGATCACGATCGATATAGAAACAATGAAATCATGGCTTTTTACTGACGTTGATTGGTTAATAGAACGTCATCCAAAGTGGAAAACAGTAAAAATAATTGCAGTAATAGAATCTGAACGATTGATTGGTAAAAATCTGTCAATTGAACGTCGATATTACATCACAAGCCACTTAACAAAAGATGCTAAAATTATAAATGAAACAGTTCGTTCTCACTGGAGTGTAGAAAACAATCAACACTGGCAGCATGATGTAAACTTTGATGAAGATAGTTGTCGCTTAAGAAGTGAAAATCCAGCAACTAACTTCTCGTTTTTAAATAAGACAGCATTACCTCTTCTTAAAAATGAAAAAAAATTAAAAATGAAAAAAAAGCGAAAATGGGTATCAAATCAAAACGATTAACAGCAAATTGGGATGAAAAATATTTAATGAAAGTCTTAACTATTGGGTTATAAAATGTTGCCTATTTATAAACCGTTTGCCCTGGTTATTGATGGTAGCATAGTTGATTTTATGCCAGAATTCATTTTAACGTCTTATTTCTTATTTTGTCTCGTTAACGTAGTGGCAATAACCTGCC
>JAGLDN010000403.1 GCA_023145575.1 Psychromonas sp. | reverse complement strand
CGGCCGCTTGCGGTCGCTCTTAACAAGTATTATATAATATTAAGTCGTCACCTTCATTTAAAACAATGTGTTATTGTGGTATTAATGGCTTATTCGAACTCCGAAACTTGAGTTATTTATTATTTATTATTTATTATTTATTATTTATTATTTATTCCTGCTTAAAGTAAAACATAATGCTACAATACTCCATTAAATTTTATCAATTAAATATGAAAAAAAGAAACGAGAATATGAAAATTTCAAGCTTATTAAAAGAAGACCTAATTGTAAGCCAGGTTGCATGTCAAAGTAAAAAATCAGCTTTGGAAATTATCAGCCATTTAGCGGCTGAGAAACTCAAAATTGAACCACAAATTCTGTTTAATAGCCTTATTAGCAGAGAAAAAATTGGTTCTACAGGGATCGGTAACGGCGTTGCTATGCCACATGTTAAAATTGATAATTCTTTATCAGCAATCGCCATTTTTCTACAATGCTCTTCACCTATAGATTATGATGCCACTGATGGACAAAAAGTTGATCTTTTTTTAGCCTTTTTCATTCCTGAGGATCAATGCTCAAAATATTTAACGGCACTTCCCGATCGCAGTAAAAGACTGTTAGATAAAGCGCTATTAAAACAATTAAGACACGCAGAGGATTCCAAAACATTATTAGATCTAATTTTGAGTACCGACTAACGATCAAATACATACCAATTACCAGTCAAAGTTCTTTATTTATAGTCATCAAATCGCGCAGTAAGACAAGGAGAAGTTTGTTGATGACCTATCAACAGTTAGCTACGCAATTGTTTGTTGATTGTTTAAATCAATAACTGATGTTACGTAGTTGATACCAGTTCGTGATGAAAAGCCTAAATTGCTGCTTTTTGTGCTTTGATATATACCGATGTGACGCAAAAATGAAACATCAGGTACGCACTAGATGATCAGAATAAGGCGCAACATGGGTATAGAAGATTCGATAAGCCAGTTGCTGTTGTATAGCTGAATAAAGTTACAAGGTAATCAAAATAAAACTCAAATATTTATTTATATTTATTCAGAGCGATACTTTAGCGCTTTTCATCAGGCATTTTGTTTACTTCGTAACATCAATTATTTAACTTCAGAGAACGCAAATGATATTGCAGTCTATGTTAGAAATTATTCTCCGATTGAAAATCGTTAGGCCTAATTTTAAATGCTAGGTTACATAAATCATACTTGAATATTCGTGCGTTTGAAATGCCAAAACCTTTCATGAACTCTATTGGGACAGCCTTGCAATCATATTGCGCTAGTAATGGCCCTTTACGTTAGCTACATGCAACAATGTCTCAAATACATCTGCGAACGTACGATGTGATGTTATTTGCTCCTGTCCAAGGATCCATCCCTTATACATGCTTAGGGTTGCACCGTAAAGCAATCTGTAATAGTCTTGCAATAAATCTAGTTTAATTAATTCACCAGTCGCTGTATGCAAAAAGTGCTCCCTGTGGCTCCCTATTAGATTTCCACGCCGATTGACAGTCATAAAAGATATTGTTTCATTGAGATTAGTAACATCAGCTTGTAATTTGAATTAAATGAGGGTCTATACCCATATAACGTAATAGTCCAAAATCAGCAAGGGAAATAGTACCAAGTTGTTAGGCATAAAATTGCCCTCTCGGTGATTAACTGCGTTAATCACCTGCTGGGAAAATTAAAATAAAAACTTTAATTCCTAAGTAGTTATTCTACATATAGATTTTATAACAACGCAGGTTGGTACTAGTTGCCCTGCCCTGCGGGGCACAAGCATTTTTACGTTACATGGGTATGAACAAATACATTTCATTCATGCCGACAATGGTTTACATGATTTTTTGATCCAATGGCGATGCATTCCAAGCCTCACCACATATTGTATTGGATTTGGGAAGCTTCCTAGATTATTTGTATACATGGTAAAGCTATCTAAATTGGGGAAATACCAATCCTCAGTCCATCCATCCACAATCATTGTCGTTCGGGGTAAATTACGCATGTGAAATTCTTCACCAATCGACAATTCAAAATCAGATACGATGACAAAATTGTGATCACCGTAGGGATATAAAGCCAAAGATACAAATGAATTATTTTTAAGCATTGGATTAGAATGTAAACTGCAATAACAAATAGCCTGACATGGTTTAATAGATTCAC
>JAGLDN010000402.1 GCA_023145575.1 Psychromonas sp. | reverse complement strand
GGAAAGGTAGTGAATATATATTCAAATAGCTACTTTTCCAACTAATTTAAGCTATGCATTTGAGAATTGAATCTAAGGGCTTAATTTATTTTAGGAATTAATTCCTGAGCGATACCTATTATATTATTTTGGTTCCATTTCAGATCCGCGTATTGAACGCTGTAAAAAATACATAATCTATTCGATATTTTACGCCTTTAAATTAGCGCTGTGATTATGGGCCACTGGCTAGGAAGATCTCGAAAATTTTGGGCATTTAAAGTTACATTGGCTTCGTCAATATCGCTCTTTTAAACATGAAATACCGAAACATAAGCAAGTGATCAAAATACGCTAGCCGTTGAGCTGATAGTAATCACACTAAATAGACTGAATCGTTTTAATATCAAAATTGATACGAGAGAGTTATTGCACCGAAGCGAGATACTTCAATTTGTGCTTCAGTTTGATCTGATAAAATAACGTTAGTATAAATCAAGTTCCAATTATAAATATTAAACATAGCACCCAGTGAAAAAGCTAATTGTTCATTAATCAACTCAACATTATGACTATCTTTAAACGTATTGCCATCCATGAAAATATCATTGAAAACATAAGAGGCCGTTATATTTGTAAAAAAATACCAACCGAATGGACTTGGCTTTAAATTATTAAATTGTTGCGTTGTAAAAAGAGGCGCTTGCGCATAACTCTTTTGAAGTGAAGTACCCCACCGCGCAGTTAACCCAACTGAAAGATCTGATTTTAAATTACCCACACCACCCCCACCGCCAGTAATAAAATCTATTTGCGTATAATAGAGTGATTTTTCATAAAAACGCCATTTGCGGAGCGTATCTAATCGAACAACCACTTCATTATCAATTTGGTTATCCCACCCCTTCGGATATGGGGAGGGAGTAACACTATGCAACATCTTTTGTGTAAATTCTCCACCTGCGATTGGTCCCACAGCACCGAGTGTTAATCCAATTTGATCATCTATTACATTATCAAAGGTTTGGAGCCGTGTATTCCACGCAAATAAGGCAACGTAAGGCACATCATCTTCTTGAAGTGTACGTTCTTGATAATAAACGGGTGTTTGCATTAGTTGGCCAATAGAATAGGTTATATCATGCCGTTTATTGGGTTGATTTGCTAAATAAGTATATTGTGTTAAAAATGACATCCACACCGGCATGGTGGTATCATCAAGTGTGCTAATATCATGATATCCCCAGAAAGCTAATGTACCATTAGTGTAAAGAGCATCATCTTTAAAAATCAGATCATTTTCAATCATTACACCAAAATATTTTAAACGTGGTACTTTTTTTAAAACAGTCTTAACTTTCTGTTTACTTTGGGCTTGCTCTGTCTTGCTTGCAAACACAACATTTGAGATCATGCAGAGTATTAAAAAGCAACCGATTGACCTTTTCTTCATAAAATTCCCTTTAAGCAAAAAAATATACTTTAAAATTTATACGAAATACTTATTGCCCCGAAGCGAGACATTTCCTCTTGAGTTTTATATTGATCAGACAAAAGAACATCAGTATAAATAATGTTCAGGTGATGAATATTAAACATAACACCATATGATAATGAAAATTGTTCATTAATTAGATCAACACTATGACTGTCTTTGAACGTATTTCCATTAAAGAAAATATCATTGAAGACATAAGATCCCGTGATATTTGTAAAAATATACCAACCCAATGGACTTGGCGATAAGCTATTAAATTGTTGCGCTGCAAAAAGGGGGGCTATATCATAACTAGATTCCAATGAAGTACCCCACCGTGCAGTTAAACCAACAGAAATATCTGATTTTAAATTACCCACGCCACCGCCACCGCCAGTGATAAAATCTATTTGCGTATAATGAAATGATTTGTCATAAAAACGCCATTTACGAAGTGTATCTAAGCGAACAATCAATTCATTACCAATTTGGTTATCCCAACCATTCGGATCTTTTGAGTCAGTCAGTTTATGTACAAGACTTTGTGAAAATTCGCCTCCTGCGATTGGCCCTACAGCACCAATAGTTAATCCAATTTGATCATCTATTACATTATCAAACGATTGAAGCCGTGCATTCCACCCAATTAATCCGACGTAAGGCGCATCATCTTTATTAATTTCTGCCGATTTTAAATCCACGGGTGTTTGTATTATTTGCCCAATATTATAAGATATATCATGCAGTTTATTGGGTTTATTTTTTAATTGAGTATATTGTGTTAAAAATGACATCCACGCGGGCAACGTAGTATCATCTAATGTTTTAATATCGTGGTATCCCCAAAAAATAAATGTACCATGAGTGTAAAGAGCATCATCTCTAAAAAACAGATCATTTTCGAGCGTTAAGCCAAAATATTTTAAATGTGGAGCTTTTATTAAAACGGACTTAACAGTCTGTTTACTTTGCACTTCATCTGTAATGGTTGCAAACACAACGTTCGAAAGTAAACAGAGCATTAAAAGACAACAAAGTGACTTTTTTTTCATGACTCCCCTTAAATAAAAAAGATGTACTTTAAAATTTATACGAGAGACTTACTGCCCCGAAGCGTGACATTTCAACTTGTGTTTTATATTGATCTGACAAAAAAACCTCAGTATAAATAAAGTTCCAATGATGAATATTAAACATACCACCAAATGATAATGCAAATTGATCATTAATCAGATCAACACTATGACTATCTTGAAACGTATTGCCATCAATGAAAATATCATTGAAAACATAAGAGCCCGTTATATTTGTAAAAAAATACCAACCCGATGGGCTTGGCGATAAACTATTAAATTGTTGCGTTGCAAAAATAGGCGCAATATCAAAACTTTTTTGCAGTGACGTGCCCCACCGAGCAGTTAATCCAACAGAAAGGTCTGATTTTAAATTACCTACGCCGCCGCCGCCGCCAGTAATAAAATCTATTTGCGTATAATGAAATGATTTTTCATAAAAACGCCATTTTCGAAGCGTGTCTAAACGAACAATCACTTCATTATCAATTTGGTTGTCCCACCCCTTCGGAGACGGTGAACCAAGAATGCTATGCATCATTCTTTGTGAAAATTCTCCTCCTACAATTGGACCCACAGCACCGAGTGTTAATCCAATTTGATCATCTGTTACATTATCAAAGGATTGAAGCCGTGCATTCCACCCCAATAAACCAACGAAAGGCACATCATGTTTTATAATTTCTGACGACACAAAATTCACTGGTGTTTGTATTATTTGTCCAATAGTATAGGAAATATCATGGAGTTTATTAGGTTTATTTGCCAATTGAGTATATTGCGTTAAAAATGCTATCCACGTGGGCAAGGTAGTATCATCTAATGTTTTAATATCATGGTCTCCCCAAAAAGCAAATGTGCCATTAGTATAAATAGCATCATCTCTGAGAAACGCATCATTCTCCAATGTTACACCAACATATTGGAAACTCGGTACTTTTGCCAAAACCAGCTTAACATTCTGTTTACTTTGTCCTTCATCTCTACTGGTCGCAAACACAACGTTCGAAAGTATACAAAAGATTAAAACACAACAAAATGATCTTTTTTTCATGACATCTCTTTTCATAAACAATCTATACAATAAAACACATAATCAATACTTTAGCCAAAATGAAGGTTAACCAATTTTGGCAAGGTTTTCATCCTGTAATTTGTTGATTCATAAAATAGCGGAAAACTCTATTTTTAGCTTAAACCAAAATTGGTGAAGGTATTGATAATATATTTAATTTTAAATGTTAACGATTATAAAATCTTCATGAAAAGTCATAAATTGGATAAACCTTCCACTCTGTGTCTCATTTAATTGAAAAATAATGATTTTTTTCAATTTATAAGGTGTGCCATCATTGTTTGAAACGATAAAAAAAATTTACAATTGGCGACTACTGAAATTTTTTTTTGCAAAATGATTTCGCTAACGCTTTACCAACTTCTTAAGGTAATATTCTTGCAATACTTAATATTCAATAACTGAGGTCTAATATGAAATGTGTAGGAAAAGTACTCGCCATTATCTTGGCTTTTACCTTATTGATGCTAGGTATCATCGTCACGCTGATTAATCCAAATGATTATAAAGAGCAAATTCAAAATATTGTTCAAAAAAATATTAACCGCCAACTTATCATAAAAGGTAATTTAAGCTGGAACTTTTTTCCAACATTGGGAATAAATATCGGTGAATTAGCAATCAAAAATACGACAGGTTTTCACAAGGAAAATCTATTGAAAATTAATAATGCTTTAGTAGAAATTGAAGTGATACCATTATTTAAAGGTGAAATAAAACTGGGAGTGATACACCTAAATGGGTTAAATGTTAACATTATTTCGAGTGCAAATGGTCGAACGAATTTAGATGATATGGGTAGAACTGCAAACAAGAATACAGAGCCACCTATCATTAGCACAAAAAAAATAGCAGCATCAAAAACAAAGAGTTCCCATGGGTTTTTTCAACTCAATAAAACAAGCATTGCAGGTATAAAAGTAACAAACGCGACCATTGAACGCCAAGATCTTTCAAAAAATAACGTATTAAAAATACATGTTTCAAATATAAATATTGGTGCATGGTTGCTTGGGCGTGAAACTGATTTTTCAATCTCTAGCGACGTAATGGTTAATAATTTCCAATCAGAAATATCATTAACTTCAAGGCTATTTATTCCTATAAACTTGTCACACTTCCTTTTAAAAAAATCAATTGTTAATGTGAAATTATCTGATAAATCGCTACTTAAAAAGAATATAAAGCTAACATTAAAGAGCAATATTTCTTATTTTTTTAAAAATAACACATTTACTTTTAATAATTTATCGTTAAAGCTAAATGACATAATAGCATCTGGTAAGTTATCTATTCAAACAAGCAAAAAAACTAAAATACGCTACGATTTATCTGTCAATAAAATGGACCTAACACCATATCTATCAAAAAATAACAGTATAAAAACAAAAGCATTCAGCACACAAAAAAGTAATACCCCAATACATTCATTGCCAAAGCCTAAACTACCGTTATCTCAAATAGAGCCTGATTTAAGTTTTTTAGATCGACTTAATGTTAAAGGTGATTTGCTTATTGATGGCGTATTAATTAATAAAATCAACATTGGCAAAATCACAAACCACTTAACCATTAACAATGGAAAATTAACAATAAAACATTTGACCGCAAAGCTTTATGACGGTAGTTTACTTATTAATGCATCCCTTTCAAATAAAAACAAATATCAGATTTCAAGTACGTTTAATGGCGTTCAGATACAACCATTGTTAACTGATCTGCTTAACTTTAATACATTTAGCGGAGTGACTTCGCTAAATTTTATAGCTGCTGGTAACGGTTTGAGTGAATATAACTTAATACATAACATTGAGGGTAAAGGCACATTTAAATTAACAAACGGCAAGTTATATGGCATGAATATATCTCAAGAGCTACGCATTTTAAAAGTTAAATTTAACCATCAATATAACACTAAAAAAGACTATAAAAAACAAACTGATGTTGCTTCTTTATTGGGGGAATTTACAATTAAAAATGCTATTATAAATAATCAAAGTTTTATCATGCAGACGCCATTTGTTACACTACAAGGTGAAGGCATTATTTGGCCACTCACAGAAAAACTAAATTACAAGTTAAATATCAAAAGAAAATTAAAATATCAAATTGCCAATAAAAAAGCAGGTGAACTTAATCCGATTTCATTTCCATTGTCAATCAAAGGCAGCTTTAAAGAGCCTCAATTTAGCATTGATGGTAATGCACTATTAAAATTAGAACTAAAGAAAAGACAGGCAACACTTAAAACTAATGAAAAAAGGAAATTGCAAAACAAATTAGAGCACCTAATAGATAAACATTTAGGCAAGAGATCACAAGATAAAGTTAACAAAAAGATAAAACACACTCTAAGCAAATGGTTACACTAGCGAGGGACACGCATTCTTGAAAGTTATACCTTTGTTGATTTTTCCTGTGATCTAACACGACAAACGGTGTAAAAAGAACTGTGTAAATGCCCTTTTAGCTATGAGGAGCGACCTCCGCCTCAAATTCGATGATAAACCGATTTAAAGCTGGTTTCTAATTGCCATTGACCATTTTTTAGAAGCGACTTGAATTGCCAAGTAAACAACCTTAAACGCAGCTGCATCATTTGGAAATACCAGTCGCGTTTTAACTGACTTTCAAATAACGCTGTTTAACGAATCAATTTCATCGGTGGTGTAAATTACTTTTCGAATATCTTCTGCATCTTCAAACAGTCTATTTAAATTTTTCCAGTTTGTGCGCCAATAGCGGCTTATTTGAGTGGATTTATCATCCAATTTATCTGAGGGTCGTGCTAATTCAAGCTTTGCTTCATCCTCGGTAACCGATTGATATATAGCTAATAAATTAGAAGTTACTGCTTTATCGTCTTTCCTAGGTTCAAATTACAGTGAGTTGCGCATCCTATGAACAATTCAACGTTGAATTTTTGCTTTGAGGAAGGTTGCATTAATGGTTATTTATGCGGAATTCGAAAAGATTATGATTACAGATTCAACTGTTTTTAGACATTATCATGTTAAAAATAACACGCAAAGTACGTTGCTGAAAATAGCCAATTTTCATTGTTCTTATTGCCATCATGAGAGACAGCTTGCAGGGATTAACTGACCCAAATAAGTAAGGTGAAACTAAGTTCGAAGAAACTTATTTATTAACTGATGTTACGCAGTTGAGACCGGCACAAGGCGT
>JAGLDN010000401.1 GCA_023145575.1 Psychromonas sp. | reverse complement strand
GGACTGACGACGTTCGGTTTAAAACGAAGCTTTACATCAAAGCACAAATAGCAGCAATTGAAGCCTTACGTCTTGTGCAGGTCTCAACTGCGTAACATCAGTGAAGCAACATAAATATATAATCCGTTTGCCCTACATGGGTATACAAATAGCGTTTTTAAGCAATACGCTTGTATTTAATACGGTGAGGCTGAGTTGCTCCGCCTAATGTTTTCTTTAACCATGCTTCATATTCACTATAGTTACCTTCATAGAAATTGACGACACCTTCATCGCGATAATCAATGATATGCGTTACTATGCGATCGAGAAACCATCTATCATGGGAGATAACCATGACACACCCAGCGAAGCTCAGTATGGCATCTTCAAGTGCGCGCAGTGTTTCAATGTCTAGATCATTGGTTGGCTCATCAAGTAATAACACATTGGCGCCCGATTTTAGCAGTTTAGCAAGGTGTAAGCGCCCGCGCTCACCACCTGATAAATTACCCACTATTTTTTGTTGATCACTACCTTTAAAATTAAAACGGCCTAAATAGGCACGACTTGGCATGTCTATATTACCAATTTTTATCAATTCGTTACCATCTGCAACTTCTTGAAAAACAGTCGCTTTATCGTCCATGTGATCCCTAAATTGTTCAACGCTTGCAAGATCAACCGATTGTCCAATGATAATTTCACCACTGTCTGCCTTCTCATCCCCACAAATCATTTTAAATAAGGTCGATTTACCCGCACCATTAGCGCCGATAATACCAACAATCGCACCTGGTGGAATGCTAAAACTTAAATCAGCAATCAATACGCGCCCATCAAATGACTTGCGTAAGTTTTTTACATCAATGACTTGATCGCCTAAGCGTTGTCCGACGGGAATAAAGAGTTCATTGGTTTCGTTCCGTTTTTGAAAGTCTTGGTCATTAAGCGCTTCAAAACGAGATATACGCGCTTTGCTTTTAGATTGGCGAGCTTTAGCATTAGAACGAACCCATTCAAGCTCTGTTTCAATTTGTCGTTGACGTGCTTTTTCTTGTGAGGCTTCTTGTTTAAGACGAGCATCTTTTTGTTCAAGCCATGATGAATAGTTGCCTTCCCATGGAATGCCGTAACCGCGATCGAGTTCTAATATCCAACCCGCGACATTATCAAGGAAATAACGGTCATGGGTAATGGCGACAACTGTTCCTTCATAATCATGTAAAAAACGTTCCAGCCAAGCCACAGATTCAGCATCTAAATGGTTGGTCGGCTCATCAAGCAATAGCATATCGGGTTTTTCAAGTAATAAACGACATAATGCGACTCGACGACGCTCTCCCCCTGAAAGGACTTTTACCGCTTGTTCCCAAGGCGGTAGGCGTAGTGCATCTGCTGCACGCTGTAATTGATTATCAAGGTTATGGCCATCATACGCTTGAATAATATCTTCTAATTGACCTTGACGCTTTGCCAATGCGTCAAAATCAGCATCTGGCGCTGCATATGCAGCATAAACGCCATCTAAATCGATTAATGCATTTTTAACTTCACTAACGGCTTCTTCAATGATATCACGTACCGTTTTATCAAGGTCTAATACTGGCTCTTGGGGAAGATAACCTATTTTAATGCCCGTTAAAGGACGCGCCTCTCCATTAAACTCTTTATCAATTCCAGCCATGATCCGAAGAAGGGTCGATTTACCTGATCCATTTAATCCAAGCACACCAATTTTAGCGCCAGGGAAAAAACTTAACGAAATATCTTTAATAATTGTTTTTTTAGGGTGAACAATCTTACTCACCCGCTCCATTGAAAAAATAAATTGTGCCATGTGTACCTTACTAGTGATTATAATAATGTCGCTATATTGTAGAGGAGCCATTCTTGAGGTCAAATAAATTTACAAAGGACTTTAAGGTAAAAGCAGTGATTTTGAGTCTATATCCTTGCTAATTCAAGGTCTTTATGAAGCAATGGCTCGAATGCCAGGTCAATGTACAACATTTTGTCTATCAACGGTATGCTACGCTGATCTTTTCGGTAGAACTAACGAAAAGAAGTCAATTCTTAACTGGTTACTCCTTTTCGATTGTTGTAACGCGGGGTGGCTTCTATTCAGAATCAACCTAGCGGGCGCCGCGCAGGAAAAGATTACTTGCACCAATCATAAAGCTTAAAATTTCGATTTAGACTACTCGCTAAGAATTACCGTCTTTATTTTGATTCGACCGTCGATGATTAACGCAGTTAATCATCACGAAGGCAATTTTGTGTATTGTATTTAGGCGCATTGCCGATCTGACGTAGCATTGCGAAGTAATCTTAATATATACCCGTTATCTTTGATAATGGGTATATATTAAATATTACAAAAATACGGGATGTAATTCATTTCTTGGTTACATGGGTATAATAAATCCGCGAAAACAAGAAGCGATTTAAAAAAAATGTGGCTTAGAAACAAGAAATAACTTGACCCTTATACTTTTTATTTAAACTACCTGCGAACGATTACGCAGCTAATCATTTAGAAATCATAAAACTGCACCATGCCTTAGTATCCGATCTGAGGACTAAATAAAGTACTTTGATTGGTAACTAGGTTATATCAAAATTAACTTCTTCCGCTAATTATTTCAACAAACAATAAGATCCAAGAATCACTGAAAGGCCCAATGTTAAACCTTGAATTGATATCCGAACAAAGGCTAACGGAGGATCTTTACGTTACATGAGTAGAGGCATAATACAAAATCCTATCTGTAAATTAGTTGTACTTTTATTTGTTATAAAAATCAACTTTTGCTAAAATTAGAATATTAAAAAACTAGATTAAATGAGGTTAATTCTGCAACCTCATGATGTCATAAAAAAAATATTTAATTAACGAATTCGAATATATGAAGAAATATAATGCATTCGCTATAGATAAAAATGGAAACAGAAATGAAATTGATGCTGAATCTATTGTTATTGAAATAGCTAAAGACAAGAGTATAGAGATAAATTTGCAGCCACACCCAAATCATTTTGGTGGGTTACTTATGGTCACACCCGCAAATACGGAACGCTTAGCTAAAAAGAAATGCAATGTTCACTCAATTTTTAATATCAGGCCAGGTGCAAGCAATGTAGTGCATCTGGGTATTGAAAACATTGAAAACACATGATCTAATTAAATTTATGCTATTTTATGTGCCCTAGCTGCTTCTGTTGAAGCGCGACATTCTACTTCCCCTTCTTTAAACTCAAGCTCCATGTTCAAATTTTCAAATGTACAAATGTTCAATAATCAAACGTAATTTTATTGTTAATTCTTCCGTTAGTTATTGAAATGCCTCTTGCCGGCGTGTGAAACCGTCCATTTGTATTGTTTCTTTAAAATAATGTGTAACGAAGTTTTCAATATTTTTTAAAGTATTTACTCTATTTTTCCCGTCAAAAATAACATCTCACATAACGATCTTGCGATAATTGCCTTAAAAAACGCACCATAATTTATGAAAGAAATTTAAGATTGTTAATGTTTCTTCTATAGCAGTCATGCACAACTAATAGCCGTTGTTTAGTTTGTTTTTTTGCATGACGCAATAAACAAAAGGTTAAACTAGTAAGGTAAATTGATGAAATATAAGCTACATAATGTAGGCTTTGCTCTTTTAGAAAACCAAGTTTTTGCTTTGGCCTGCTTAAAGTAAACTTCAATGCCCTATAGTGGTTTAATAATTTTGGAAGGTTTGATAGCCCTGTATCTGTTGTTTAAAAAAGTGCCCAATCATGATTACTTGCTTCTTGTTTGGTTCATCTAGAGAACGCACATATAATAATTTTACTTTTGTCCAGTGATTATATACCCATGTAACGTAAAAATGCTTTGTCAGGCTCAAGCTCGATAATCAGAACAAGGCACAATATTAGGTGATTGTTGTTCACTTTTCGATTATTGTAACGCAGTTTTGGTTTTCTAGTTTGAGCCCCGCAGGGCAGGGCAACTAGTACCAACCTGCGTTGTTGTTATAAAATATCTATGTAGAATAACTATTTAGGAATTAA
>JAGLDN010000400.1 GCA_023145575.1 Psychromonas sp. | reverse complement strand
AAAAAAGTAGCGACATATAACGCCCTGTTAACTGGCGCGTCGGTTGGCGTTGTTTTTGCGCCTTTTTCTTTTGCAAAAACGATGACAATCGTTTAAGCGTCCATGTTAAACAGCTTGTTAACTGGTTATTTAGCTCAGAGAATAACACTTTCAAGTTTCTTGCTTATTAATTTAACAGCCAGCTTTTTTGATACATCCATAATTGCAGAGAAGCCTTCATTTTTAAATTTATCCATAATTAGATTTAAAATTTCAGGCTCTTGGAGTGAACTTAAAAACTCAATCCCAATATTGGTTAATCTAATCGAAGGATTCACTGATATGAGCCTCATTGGATCTTGAGGGCTAGAGATCAGTCCACTTGTTTTAAGATCATGAATAGGACCGTTATTTTTAGAAAGTAACCCATTTTCGATAATTAAATGCCAATGGAAAATAAAGTTACGATCGCTACCGTCCGTAACATCTAAATATTTTTTATAGATTACTCCAGATTCTGCATAGGGATCTTGCATCATCTTAATCTCTTCTAGTATTAATTTAATGTAGTTGTAATCAATTTCCATAGGGACAAATACCTCAGATAGTAAAGTGAAACCAGTTAACGCCTTGCTCACCGGCGGAGTAAGTTGGCGTGTGTTTTTGCGTCTTTTCTGCAAAAACCGCGACAGCTTACGGAGTCCGCGTGCAGCAACTTGTTAGAAGCCATTAGCCGCCAACCTTGTTGTACGCTAAAGTAATAAACTCTTTTACTGGTTCAAACTCTGCTTCCGATGACACGGTAAACTCAACATCACCAGTACCATAGTGGCCTATTGACGTTACATCACGATAACTGGAAGTGCCTTCAGGGATATCAACAGGCTTGATCTTTAAAAACAATTTAACATTCTTGCCCTTTACTTCCATGCAAGCAATATTTTGGGAAACCTTGTAAGCAACGTAGAATTTTTTTGGTACCTCTTCAATTGATTCATCAATACCTAGAATAAATTCACGAATAATTCCCGTTAGTTCAATTATTCCACTGTTCTTTCCTTCAAGCCGCTCATCAAAAGTATATGTGGCCGTAACACGAGTTAGCGCAGCTTTTTTACCAGCCTCAACCATGACAGGGTTTTTATTCCCATTTGCAGTGTTAACGACAGAGGAGGGAGATGCGACAGACTTTGAGGTATGAAATATTTCTTCAAGATAGAGTGAATCATTGGAAAATAAACGATATTTCCATAGCTCGATATTTGCACCCATGACTTGCACAGCGTGCAAATCATATTTTTTATAATTTGGCGCAATGCAAATAACTCTAACATCATACCAATCTACCTTAACTTCGCTTCCAAGCTTCTTTTGGACAGCGATCTCAAAGTCACCTTTATGGTCTTGAATCCAGTGTAAGTAGAAAAGGCTTTGGTTAATAAGCTCTGAAGATTCAACTTTTTTATATTCAATAATGACTGGATTGTCTTCCTCTGATAGTGCAAGGCTATCAATTCGCCCCGCATGCTGAGCACCAGTTGAAAACTCACTAGCAATAAATCTGCAATTAAAAACAGTTTCAAGATTCTTCTCAATTAAGCACTGTAAATCTTTTTCCAGAGCAAAGTTTTTCTGCTCTACAGCAGATAGCTTATCACCTGAAATTTTAAAAGTTGGCACTTGATGATTACTCCATTCTATCTTTGGCTTCTAACGTAGTGGCAATAACCTGCCTAGTAAATTTAATAAGAGTTTACTCTATTTTAAATTTCTAGGTCGGGTTGATTGGTTGTTAGGAGGAGCGTCAGCGGCCTAACA
>JAGLDN010000040.1 GCA_023145575.1 Psychromonas sp. | reverse complement strand
AGTGAGCATTAGTCGGGGCATGCTGATCTCGTTGTATTTGTTTTTGGCGAAGTGAATTATACGAGATAATCTTTCTTCACTGCACACTATTTAAACAAAGATCAACAGGCCCTAGTATCCGAACTGATGACTGAATTTTACATCTTGGATGGTAACTGCTATATAAGCCTTTAAAACTCACCCTTTGGGGACACTTGAGTAAATAATCTTTTGCCTTGCAATACTCAAAAAGTGAATAAAAATAAAGAATTAAAGTCTCTTGTTTAACCCTACCGAAGGGAGCATTGCACCTTGAACATGAATCACTCTTGTGGCCTCAAACGAGTAACTTCATGTGTGATGGGTACAAATGCTTATAAGCAAGTTAATACCGTTAACGCAGCGACCAACACTATAATTAAAATGCCAGCTGATTAGTTCATTTTCATTCGAGAATGGTTAAGAGAGAACCGTGCCATCAAAAATTAAAACGAGATCGTCAGATTCAATTTCACGCACTTCTTTTTATACATTTTCCATAAATCAAGTGATCTAAACTGCCTATTGGATAAAAAACAAGTCATTTGGTCGTAACTAATTTCTTCATAGAGAAGATGAGATAAACCAGTTGCATTTGTGTTACTCAATTATGTTACAAGATGATCAATAAACAGTTCAAATATTTGTTTATTTTTATTCATACCTAGACTTCATAAGTTTTTCATATTAAATTTTAGTTTACTGCGTAACATCAGTTTTTAAATCTGATAAAAAAATCCGTTTCAAGATAGTGTCTAGATAAAAATGAAAAATGCAAAAATCCAATTACGATGAAAAATTCAGATCTGATAAATTGTGCAGTTAATATTTAATCGGCGTATGATCCCGAACTGCTCGCCATGGTCTCATAGCTAGTGCCCTTTTAATGTCCTCAGAGCTAGTTTTCTTTTATTTTTTGTACGTTATTCTGCCAATTTAAGTGACTCAAAGGAACTACATCCAAACCAATTAAACTTTTTGCTATTACACTATCCACATCAAACTGAGTGAATATTAAACATAATATTGTTATTATAGATATTCATGTTTAACGGTATCGAAAGTAACAATGTGGTCAGTAAGGCAGTAAAGAAGTAAGCAATCACTTATATTATACTTTAACTGATTATAAAGTCTCTTCTTCTTTATTATTGCTTTCTTGTGGTAATAGGAGCCCTCTAATTTTCAAGCCTAGCTCACTAGCCGATTGAGGATTTTCGGCAAAGTATTTACAAGCATTGGTTTTACCCTGTCCAATTTTAACATTCCTGTACGAATACCAAGATCCAGCTTTTTCAACAAGATCAAGTGTCACACCTAAATCAACCAACTCGCCTAAATGGTTAATACCTATCCCATACAATATTTGAAATTCAGCTTGCTTAAACGGCGGCGATACTTTGTTTTTAACAACTTTAACGCGTGTTTCATTACCAATAATTTCATCACCATTTTTTATCGCACCAATACGACGAATATCTAGGCGAACAGAAGCATAAAATTTAAGAGCATTGCCACCAGTTGTTGTTTCTGGGCTGCCGAACATAACGCCAATTTTCATGCGAATTTGATTAATGAAAATGACCATGGTATTCGTTTGTTTAATATTACCCGTTAATTTACGTAATGCTTGTGACATTAAACGTGCTTGAAGCCCCATATGAGAATCACCCATATCACCTTCAATTTCGGCTTTTGGTGTTAGCGCCGCAACTGAATCTATGATCACAACACCGACAGCACCTGAGCGAACCAACATGTCACAAATTTCTAAGCCTTGCTCGCCAGTATCTGGTTGAGAAAGAATAAGCTCATCAATAATCACCCCCAGTTTTTTTGCATAAGCAGGATCAAGGGCATGCTCAGCATCGATAAATGCACAGGTTTTACCCATTTTTTGTGCTTGCGCGATAACTTGCAATGTAAGCGTTGTTTTACCCGAACTTTCAGGACCATAAATTTCAATAACACGCCCACATGGTAATCCACCTATACCAAGCGCAATATCTAAGCCTAATGATCCCGTTGGAATTGCTTCAATATCCATCATTGCAGATGCGTTGTCGCCTAGACGCATGATAGAGCCCTTACCAAATTGCTTTTCAATTTGGCTTAATGCGGCGGACAATGCTTTATCTTTATCTTTATCTCCACTCATAATTATCCCTATTTTATATAGTGTTATATTTAATTAGCGGCATCAATAAACAGCTAAAATTATATTTACACATTACTTACTTTTAAGTGTTTTTAATTTTTCGCTAATTCGATCAAGCCGACTAAAGCCATTTGTATTGCTTGGCATCTTATCGCGTTACGCCCGCCAACAAAAATATAAGTAGCTGTTTTACCTTTTTTATGTGCGCTGTACCAAGAAATACAAACAGTACCAACAGGTTTGTCATCAGAGCCTCCGTTCGGTCCTGCAATACCGCTAATCGCAACTGCAATATCCGCTTTAGAGTTTTTTACAGCGCCTCTAGCCATTTCTATGACTATATTTTGTGATACTGCACCGCTTGTTTCTAGTGTTTTGTTTTTTACACCTAGCATTTCCACTTTTGACTCATTAGAGTAGGTAACAAATCCACGATCAAACCATTGAGAACTTCCAGAAATTTCGGTAATAGCGTATGCTACTCCTCCGCCTGTACATGATTCAGCGGTCGATACAATCAGCCCTGCCTTAAGCAGTTTTTTACCTAATAATTCGGCTGATTTTTGGATGCTGTTATTTGAATGCATTTTCTTTCCCTTTTTTATTAAGTGTATAAATATGAAACCAACAGAGCAAGAACTAAAGCAACATACTCCAATGATGCAGCAATTTTTAACCATCAAAAGTGAAGTCCCTGAAACACTATTATTTTATCGCATGGGTGATTTTTACGAGATGTTTTTTGATGATGCGCGCAAAGGATCACAATTACTCGGCATTTCATTGACCCAGCGTGGAAAAACAGGGGGTAATGCCATTCCAATGGCGGGTGTACCTTATCACAGCGTTGAGACATATCTTACAAAATTAATAAATCTTGGTGAGTCCGTTGCCATTTGTGAACAAATTGGCGATCCTGCTATGTCAAACGGCCCTGTTGAACGAAAAATAGTTCGCATAATTACGCCTGGTACGTTAACGGATGAGGCGTTACTCGATTATCGCCAAGACAATTTACTTTGTGCTATTTACCAACAACAAAATACCTTTGCAATTGCGAGTTTGGATATTGGTAGCGGGCGCTTTATTATCAATCAGTTTGAACAGGTAGAAACATTGCAATCCGAGATACAACGCTTAAACCCAGCGGAATTACTTTACCCTGAAAACTTTAATCGGATAGATATTCTTGAGCATTTAACTACTATTCGCCGCCGCCCAGAATGGGAGTTTGACCTTGAAACAAGCAAGAAAATACTTAATCAACAGTTTAACACAAAAGATCTTATTGGCTTTGGTGTCGAACGATCAGAAATTGCATTATGCGCGGCTGGCGCATTGCTTCAATATATTAAAGACACGCAACGCATGGCTCTGCCACACTTACAATCTATTAAATTAGAGCGCAACATTGACAGTGTTATTTTAGATGCTGCAACACGGAGAAATTTAGAGTTAACACAAAATTTATCGGGGGGATCTGATAATACGCTTGCAGAAGTATTAGATTTTACCGCCACACCAATGGGAAGTCGCTTATTAAAACGTTGGATCCACAGGCCCATTCGAAATTTCAATATTTTAAATTATCGTCAAACAATGATTCAAACAATTATTGAGTTTGATCTTTGTCAGCCGCTTGCTCAGCAATTAAAACAAATAGGTGATATTGAACGAGTGATTGCACGCCTAGCATTACGCAGTGCTCGTCCTCGTGATTTAACACGCTTACGAAGTGCATTTAATTTACTGCCTGAACTGCAAAAATTGCTCCTTGAATTACCTAAAGAGTTAGTGAGTAAATTGAGCAAACAAATGGGGCGTTATCCTGAATTATTAGCCCTGTTGCAACAAGCATTAATTGAAAACCCACCGGTTATTATTCGAGATGGTGGTGTTATGGCAGCTGGATATAATGAAGAATTAGACAAATGGCGATACCTTGCCAAAGGGGCAACCGATTATCTTGATGAACTTGAAATCAGAGAGCGGGCATCAACCGGAATTGCAACATTAAAAGTAGGCTATAACCGTGTACACGGCTACTATATTGAAATGAGTCGACGCGAATCTGATGCCGCGCCTGCACATTATGTCCGTCGCCAAACACTCAAAAATACTGAACGATTTATTATAGCAGAGCTTAAAGAGCATGAAGATAAAGTGCTTTCAAGCCAAGGGAAATCGCTCGCACTCGAGAAAAAGCTCTATGGTCAGTTAATTGATCAATTAATGCCTTATTTGCAACAACTGCAATTTACAGCGCAAGCCTTAGCCGAGCTTGATGTCTTGAATAATTTGGCAGAGCGTGCATTAACGCTCAATTATGTCCGGCCTGATTTACAAGCTGTACAAGGTATTAAGATTGAAGAAGGTCGCCACCCTGTCGTTGAGCATGTCAATAAAACCCCTTTTATTGCGAACCCAGTGAAGCTTAATGATCAGCGTAGAATGTTAATTATTACTGGTCCCAATATGGGCGGAAAGTCAACGTATATGCGTCAAGTTGCTTTAATCGTATTACTAGCAAATATTGGTAGTTTCATTCCTGCACAAAGTGCAAAAATAGGGCCTATAGATAGAATTTTTACCCGCATTGGCGCATCGGATGATTTAGCAAGTGGACGATCTACCTTTATGGTAGAAATGACTGAAACCGCAAATATTTTACATAATGCAACCAAAAATAGTTTGGTTTTAATGGATGAAATTGGGCGAGGTACGAGCACCTTTGATGGTTTATCGCTTGCTTGGGCATGTGTAGAAGAGCTTGCGATCAACATTCAGGCCTATACACTTTTTGCAACACACTACTTTGAGCTAACCAAGCTACCAGAAAGCATTAAAGAGTTAGTGAATGTTCACTTAGATGCCGTTGAACATGATGATGGTATTGTGTTTTTACATGCTCTGCAAGAAGGAGCCGCAAACAAAAGCTATGGTCTGCAAGTTGCGGCGCTTGCTGGCGTACCACTCGCCGTTGTTAAAAACGCACAGCTTAAACTCAAAGAACTTGAGTTTAATTCATTCAATAGAGAGTCAGTAAATAATGATAGCCCCCCGCTTCAAACCCGCTTATTAGATCAAATAGAAAAACATAAAGTAGTTAAAGTATTAGAAAATATTAACCCTGATGAGATAAGCGCAAAACAAGCATTAAATTTAATTTATAAATTAAAAGAAACTGTGTAATTACATATGCCAAAAGCAACATGAAGTTACTACAATATTTTGCACCTTCAATGGTAATGAGCATATCGCCATGTTACGAAAAAAATGAAACATTAGGCACGAATTCAATGATCAGAATAAGGCGCAACATGTCACATATCAACGATTAACTACGCTAATCATTTGTCGGTAGAATTAACGGAAAGATGTTAATTTTTTAGGGTTACTCCCTTTTCAATTGTTGAAACATGTGGCAACCTTGTTTTCAGAAAAGCCGAAATGACGCACTACTGGGCTAGGCAACCTTCACCAATCAACAACCTTATAAAATGTCGACCTAGAACTTCTCGTTAATAATTAAAGTCTTTATTTTAATAGCTCCTTTGGTGCCTAGCAGCTTGGCACTATTTGCCTTGCTTAATTCGCATTTATCCTCACGTTGGTATATTAATTGTTTATTAAAGATTCCGTTGCAATGGCATGTGAACTTTTAAAGGTTGTCATTTTCATCTCTTCTCCTACGACAAGTGTGATATCGTAAAACTGCGGTAAATTAAAGTTAGCAGGCGACATTGCTTGCATTTTTTCGCTGTCTTTTGATGCATAAAAGCGATTAACTTTTTGAACAAGCTCGTCTTTGCTTACGGTTAGTTCATGAAACGCTATGATTTCGTTTTTTTCGTTTACAACATAAACATTAAAACCACCAGGAAAATTCTCAAAGAAAAACTGTATGATCCCTTCACTAACATTGGAGGTTATTATTTCGGGGGTTTTCTCATAATATGCATCTGTTACACTGTATTTGGAAGCTAGCAGTTTATTTTCTGTTATATGAGTATACATATCAGTGTTATTTTTCAGATGTTGTAATGATACACCGCTGCGGCTAAAGTGAAACGCAAATTTTTCACCCGCAACGCGCATGATTTGAACTTTTTTTTCGTCCTTGCTGTTTAGCCGTATGTTAATGTATTTAAGTAAGGTTGCTTTGTATGCTAATTTAATTTCCTCATTAAATTTACTACTATAGTTGAATACGTGAAGTTGTTCTGGGTGTATCGCATCTTGATGCATTTTCCCTAAAATAGTATTTAATGTATCGACAACAGAATAGTTTTTATTGAAATGCAATGTGTACACTTCATTCCATGAGTTTCGGTAAAGAAGATCAATGCTACCAATTAAACACTCTTGATTGACACCGTAAGAAAATACATTCACCACAGCTTTTTCATGTGTTCTTTGGGCAGGGCTACAGAATAACGTTGGGTCTTTTTCAAAATTCAGAAATATTGTCAGTTGTTTTATTTCACAAGGTTTTATCAGCGCTTGATTTGTTGTTTTTGGTGTGTACATTGGAAAAACATCATAAATATTTTTCATGAATAAATTAAGTTTGCTGTGAGTGATATCTGAGCCGTGATTATAAATGTGTAGTTTTGTTTCCTCTTCGTATAAGCCATTTAGATAGCTCCATGCGAGGATCTTTGAGATATAAGGCGCGGACAGGATATTAGGGGTATTCGCAAGTGTGAATTTATCTAATGTCGAATTATAAAGATACCAGCCAGCTTTCGTGTTTTTGCTTTTCGGGGCCTGAATCAAACTTAAATTAGGCTCATACATATTGCTAGAAATTTTTAGGTTAATAAACTCTATTTTATCAGGTAAATCTTCGTAGGCAGCATATATTTTTCTAGAAAGAATGCCAATATCTTCAGCACTAATTGAATTTGCAATACGATTTTCTCGCGCAAAATGTAATAAACTTCGGTAGCTTGTCATAAAAGCATTCAGTAACCTTTTTTTTGCGCGTCGAACTTCTCTTACCTTCCAGTTTTCACGATCATCTAATCGTATAAGTTCAGTAGGTGACCATTGCCATTGCGTGAGGTATTGATCGAGGATATCTCCTCGCCAGAGCGCCTGTTTATATTCGATTGGTTTTGATAATTTCATTTTTGTTTTAAAATAAAAAGCAATGCATACGAGGTTTAGGCGCTCTACATCTCGAATACTTTTTAAGTATGAGCATACTTTTTCTAAGATGAGGCAGTAAGGATCATGTTGCTCATTATAATCGGTTGCTGCCTGGAAGTTTTCTTTGTAACAGGTTGAAATTAACTGTACATTAGGATATTCCTTAGAGTATGCTTCCATAAGAATTGCTTTTAAAAGCGATTTGTAGGGTGTATCAATACCTTTATATAATTGCCAAAGTGTCGCGCCAAAGTACTCTTCAGCGGGGATATGATTTAATCCACCTAAGTCGAGCCAGTCATTTTTGATGATGATTTTTTTTGCATAAGCATCTTTAATGTAAGCATCATAATTTTTTTCATGCTCAATCGGAATGTGATACCAAAGAATACGTTTGCCAGCAACACGCAAAGCGGTTCTGTAAAACTCATCGAGTAATAACATGTGCTGAGAAGAGCCACAATCGTTAGAAGTTAACCCTGATATATTTTGAAGGCGAAATTTGTTATCAGGCACTAAAAAAAAATTGAGCTCAACCCCTAAGTTTTCTGCCCATTGGCTTACCTTCCATGATTTTTTATTTAAAAGTTGGATACGATCAGTGGCAATGTTCGGTGAATAACAGATCCAAATGTCAACATCACTTTCAGAAGATTGTCCGATAGAGGAGGTACTCCCCATCGCATAGAGACCAATTATTTCGGGTGATATTTTTATTTTTTCAGGTGGAATGCTAACACCAAGAAAGGAATGAGCATGTGAGCGATTTTTTTCATTGATACTGAACTGACAAATGCCAGAGGGCACATTGCCTTTAATATACCCTGGAAAACCGTTTAGATTTAAATGAAAAAGAAGGGGGAGGATTTGAAATATATTTGCTTCATCGACACTCATTAACATTTGTGCGGCCTGAAGTCGTATGCGGTTGAACTTGTCTCTTTTTTCGCGCAACAGATGCAAATTGCTAATTATTGAATTCAAATGAAACTCGCATTAAATTAAAAAGTGAAGGTTCCGATTAAATATGAAAGCATTTTAACACTTTAATTTGAATATTTCAGTTTAGTTTTAAATTGTTAGTCCTGTTTTTGTTGATAAGGAAGTGCTGTGTAATAAAGTGTTGACGCTTCAATTTCTTTAATGTGGTAAATTTTGTTTTCGTTAGTGTCGCTTGGTAAAACGGCTAGTACTTCAATATGACCATCTCCATATTTACACCCTGAGACAACATTTCCGATCCGCTTGTAGTTTTCACCTATTAAAATTTCTACATTATCACCTGCTTTCGGTGTAGCAGTTGCTCGTCCAGTTAAAATAAAGAGTGACCGTTTGTTTGCGCCTCTGTATTTTTCTCTGGCGATATTTTCTTGCCCAATATAACAGCCTTTCGTATAACAAATTCCGTCAAGGAGCTGTAAGTTAAGCATTTGAGGTGTGTATTTATTGGAGGTTTCTGCGCAGATAAAAGCGATGCCTGATGCGATATTCATAGCATTCCAAAGACTATCATCAAATATAGCGATAGAGTCTTTAATCTCGTCGATAAGACTTTTAGCTATATCTTTTTGAAGGACAACAAGGTAGCGAAGTGATGGGTAAGGCTGCTTGATGAGAATGCCGCCCGCTGGAAGCAGTTGAGATTTATTATGAGTCGCGGCGATATCAATTTTGTTTGTGATGTATTGCGCTGATTTACTTCCTGCTAAACCAAATGCTTTAAATTCAGTTTCTTTTTTTATTTCTACTTTAGAAAATCCAGCATATTTTTGTAATTCTGGTAGCTGTATTTTAGTGACAGAGCTGGGTTGTGTTAGTAAAATACGATCTTCTAATACAAGAACGCGTAAAATACTCCAAACTTTCCCGTGAGGATCACATTGCGCGGCGAGTGTTTGATCACCTGGCTTCATTTCCTTTAAATCACATGTGAGCTGTCCTTGTAAAAACTCAATGCGTTGTTCGCCTTGAACGCAGATCAAATCCCAGCTATCAAGTGGACATAAAACTAGATCGGGTAAATGGCTAATATTTTCTAATTGATTAAGTTCAAGCATCTTTAACCTCAATTGATGAGTTTCTTTAGTATACTATGTTACCTCATAATGCGAATTGGGCAATACATTTTGAACTCGCATGTGTCTATCACCCATATGACCTGTCATAAGGCGCATTCCCCAAATTTAGTGTTGATCATATCCATTATCTTCCTTTGTGATCCCCATGTGAGATCATGAAAATATAAAAAATAGAAGGATCGTTAGCCTCAAGTTCTGTATCGCTTAGCTACTTCATTAAAGACAGCCAGATTCAATTTAAAAGTACATAACTGCAATACCTATGATGAGCTATTAAAATAATTAAAATAACTGATGTTACGCAGTTGAGACCAGCACAAGGCGTAAGGCTTCAATTGCTGCTTTTTGTGCTTTGTTGGAAAGCTTCGTTTTTAAACCGAACGT
>JAGLDN010000004.1 GCA_023145575.1 Psychromonas sp. | reverse complement strand
ACTGCGTTAAAATCAAGTACAAAATGTTTCGAGATAGACCAATTAAGTTCAATTCAATTAATTTTTTTTTCAAAAACCCGCTGAGCGCTTTATGGTGCGGTAACTTCCTACCTTTTCAGTACTCTGACCAATGCTTTACATTGTGATGCGAACCATCATTGCCAGCATAGCATTGCTAACAATAAGAAGTTGCTTATAGGTTTTGAGCAAGGTAATGCGTATAAACACGTCATAATTTTGGTCATGAGCAGTTGTTCTTTTAAGTATGGTTGCACAGAATTACATATTTTAGCAACTACTCACTTGTTTCTACTACAAAATAAATTTTCATTCATTTTGGCGAAGGTTCTGATAAACTCTCCATTAAAATAATCTATTTGTTGGACATACGCAATGTTCGAAATACTTACAAATCTCCCTCACATCAAATTGAAAACCTGTCTTGGGTCTGTGCATAAAACCAAGCGAAGATGCGGTAATTATATCTAAATTAGGAAAATACAAATCATTAGTCCAAGGATCTACCACCAGTGTACCACCACTTAATCGACTAAGGCTATTCAACCCTGATATATTGCACGCCCCTTTGTCTGTTATAACCACAAAGGTATGATCTGCATATTTTAGATCTGCCACATAGACAAATGAATTAGGAAGAAGTCTCGGATTACGAGATAAAGATGCGAAAACAATAAAAGATTGTTCACTACAATTGCCAGCTCCTGTTTTTGCGGCATCATTAAATCTACCCATCACAGTAGGAAGGGTATCGGCTCTGTACTTACCAATAGCTTGCGCAGCCCTGTAAGAACCAGGACCTGGAATACTGGAGGGTATAATTTTTTTTTCAGTAAAAAAACGAAGCGCACTTTCCGCCGCTGCTTGTCTGTGATGCAGTATTGTATATTCTTTATCAGTCATTAGCATTATTTTCTACCGCTTTATGAGTTATTATAATTAGTCCCAACAGATAGACTCCATTGAATCGCGTTTAAAAAATTCAGTCCATTATTGAAAAAGGATGATATAACTATGGTGATACAAATATCAGTAATTATAATCTTGTGCATTGTCATATATAACATGAGTCTGAAATTTATGTTTGTTTGATTTTTGCTATGATCGTAATATGAAAACGATTATAAATATTGAGAAATTAACGACAATTACTGAACTATAGCAATTTCCAGATGGTTAGCAAGCTGTAACTTTTTCTATTTTAGATGATGAGAAATCGAAATATTCTTTGGCAGATTCAACCGCCAAATGCATAATCGTCACGCCGCTATGTTTCATCATTATTTCGAATGGTGTTTGGTATGATATGTCTTTTCTTGGCCTATTATTTAACTAAATTATATTGCTACGAACAGCTTCTTCGTCGAGCAGTTTAAAATATGCCTGTTTCTGAATATTCTCCTGCAAATTTAAAGTACAACGCAAAGTTATTGCGCAACTTTCAAATTAAATGCATACCAACTTTAGAGGTCGTCTGTATTGCTACATTATTACCAAAAGCCCCATCATAGCACACATTGATCTGGTTCCTATGGCACTTTTTCCATTTTATA
>JAGLDN010000399.1 GCA_023145575.1 Psychromonas sp. | reverse complement strand
TTCATTCTCCAACTCAATCCGTTTTATTTTCCTTTTAAGCTCTTTGATTTTGATCTTGTCAGCAGTTAAAGGACTAGCGTCGTGATTATCACCTGCACGCTCAGTTTTGAGTTGTCGAACCCATTTGTCCATTCCTGATTTACGTACGCCCATTGCTTGCGCGGCTTCTGTAACGGAGGAATTTTGATCGAGAACTAACTGGGCGGCTTCAAGTTAAAATTCTGCGGTATATGTTGGTCTTGCTTGCTTCTTCATTTTGTCACCTATTGTATTATGAGGTGAATAATATCACCTCTAGCTAGGTGGCCAAAATGACTGTACCACTACACCGTCACAGTTAAATTAAAATATCAAAAAGGTAATGATTCATTTTCCATTGTGTCGAGGATCTCGGATAATCGAGAAGTGAGATAGAAGTGTTAACCCATTATTTTTATAATATATTGTACGGTAAATACAATTAAAGACCTAAATACGAGAAGAAAACCAATCGCTGAATTTACAAAGATAGTCTGCGCATATATCCATTTTAGTGCGGCAAGGGGCGGTTAGCGTAATATTCAAACAAAAAGATTGTAAATAAATTGCTTATTTAGTGAACACTCATGATTTTTATTTGATTAACTGCATTCATCAACGAGAGGTCAATTAAAATAAAAACCTTAAAAATTTCTAGATAATGGGATTCCTCTACACATTAACTAACATGTAGGCTAATATTATCGTTACCAAAAAAAACAATATTTAAATTCAATTTTGAAATGCATAGCTTAAATTAGTTGGAGAATAAACCAGTTGGATATATCTTCTTTACTTTTAGTCCGACAAGAGATACTGTTAATGTTAATGTTAATGTTAAAATATATAATTCTTACCAAAAATACCAAATTTTCTATCTTAATACAAGACGTTGATGAACTTCAGTAGAGTTTTATATATACCCGTGATCTTTGATAATGCTTGGCATTTAGAAAAAACTACTTGCAATTTATAATGAAGAGATCAGAGTAGAGGCATGCAAATATTATTAGCCTATAGACAAAAGAAAATTTTAGGATCTCGCCAAAAAAATGTGTCGGGATAAGAATGAGTGTGACAGAATAAAAGCTATTTTGTTATCTGATGAAGGCTGGTCTGAAGGGATGAAATCTCAAGCCTTACGAAAGCATCAAACAACGATTAATCGGGAGTATTTTACTAGAAATTCTAGCAGATAAGCAACCAATATTAACGAGATGATTGTGGGCATACTAAATGGCTTTGATCGATAAATTATTTTTGTTTCGCATAGACGTCCATTGAAATATTATGAACTGATGCTTGGTTACTATGCTCTAGTCAAGCCTCCTGCATCGAAGTGTTTATCCTCCGTTTTTTTATAACCCTTATTAACGCTAGAAAGAAAATGTGGATAAAATTTTATTGAGTCTTAGGTAACTGATGTTACGCAGTAAGCTAAAATTTCATACGGAAAACTGTTAAATTATCGCTATGAATAAAAACAAACAAATATTTGAGCTGTATATTGATTATCTTGTAACTTTATTTAGCTATACAACAGCATCTGGCTTATCGAATATTCTAGATGGAGTTATTAGTCACGATCAAATGACTCGCGTTTTATCTCACAAACAGCTTACTTCGGCTGTCTTGTGGGACAATGTAAAAAAAGAGGTGTTGGAAATTGAGTCTGATGATCAGGTGTTAATCTTTGACGACAGAGTTCACTCTTAACCATTCTCCAATGAAAATGAGCTTAAGACATGGTAGCTTGATCATGCTGTTGGTCGCTGAGTCAAAGGCATCAACTAACTCAATTGTATTTATCATGCGGGACAATCAAGGCTCCCAGTTATTTTTAAGTTCATTACAAAAGACATCCAGTACTCACACGTGGTGATCCACAAACTAAAAATAAAGAGTTGCACTACTAAAAATTAGGACTTAATATTCATACTTAAAGCATGTAAGCAAAATCAACTGAAATTGCGCTACGTTTTAGATAACAGTTTTTTTCATCAATTGGAAATATAAGATTTATTCATTAAAATAAAAAAATATTTTATTCTCGCATTCAAAAGTAACCGTTTAATTGCGAAGAGAAGATAAATTACAATGGCGTTTTCATCGAATTGATTCATTCGATTGGTCATAAACTTCGATCTGCGGTTGGGTAAAAGCAATGGATGTAGCAATTCCTTTACATCGACAAATTTTTAAAACAAAGAGGGTAGTGAAGGAATATTATATATGATCAGTCATGACGTTAAGCTTAATGAACAGTCAATTGAAACGATCTACCAAAAACGATGCGACGTTGAAGTTTTTCAAAAAAATATAAAATTAAGCAAAGCACGCGCAAATTCACCTGCGAAAATAACAAAGGCACAGAGTAACCCTATTTTCATTGCTTGCTACAGTAAAATTAGAGTGTCTATACCCATGATACTTCATTATGCT
>JAGLDN010000398.1 GCA_023145575.1 Psychromonas sp. | reverse complement strand
TGGTGATTAACGCAGTTAATCACCTCAGAGGGCAATTTTATGCCTAGCACCTTGGTACTCTTTCCCTTGCTGAATTTGCACTTTAAAGTAACATGGGTATATAAAGCATCGAAAGATTCAAATGGATGTGTTGAATTTTATGAACTCATTGTAAAGCACTTCCGAGATGCGGGACTTAATACCAACAATCCTTCTCATCAGAATAATTTTAAACATCCTCAATACCAAGAAATGAGGAATATGGCAGAAGACTCTATGAATGAACATTGGTAAGACTATTGGCAATAAATAACTTCAACAAAAGAAACTACAAGATAAACTCAGTATAGATCTACCCGTGTGAAATTATTTAAAATAATCATATTAGGAAAATTAAAATGCGATTAATATTAACAAATCAAAGCATAAACGCTAACAAGTTCACTATAAAACGCTCTAACGCACCACTCACGCGAAGACATTCCACAGGCGCTCGCATGTTAACCGATATCCCACTATCAGGATCACTTCTCAAACTTGCCACTAAAATATGGGAGGATCAGGATACGATTACAACAAGCTCAAAAATCTATGATATGTATAATCGCCAGTCTCTACCTAACCCTCTCACAATCGGTGGAGATTCTGCACTTTCGAACTACTATTTTAGCATCCATAATATGGCCCTATTATGGGGGAAGAAAAATGAAAAGGTTATCTTTCTGCATAATTGGAAGGAGATTCCTTTTGTTACAATACTTGCAGCTAGAAGTAGCTATTTAAATGACGGTACGCTTATCAACAACCCTCAATTGAAATTAGTCCTCTCACCACTTGCTAGACGCTATAACATAACAATAGAAGATTATTTAATTTCTATGATGAAACGCATTTTTATTAGTTTTGCGGTGAAATGCCATCGCAATATTAACTATCGAGTCTATGTAAACGTTAACGCCAATGAAGCCATTAAAATCATGAGCTTTATCCTTTTTTATATCGTTGATAAAATCGATGGGATTCCATTAGCAAAAATCGGACTAAGCGATAGAACCGATATGATCATTATATATACGAACAGTCTTAGAATAGCCGACGAGGTAGTAAAGAAACTAAAAGAATTGCAAGATAAATTTGGAACAGACGCGTTCCGCGATCAGATTCCACTGATGACATCACCTCAAATACAGGGTATAGCGATTGGTGCTGAACCACCTCAAATTTACATGGCAGATCGTCTGCCGCTACCAAGTCCAGAAAAACACGGCTTTGGCCATTTCCGCAGTGACCTAATCTTTCAAGCACTTAATGATTCAAAAGGATCTCCAGAATTTTTTGAACTCATCGTAAAGTACTTTAGAGATGCAGGACTTGATGCCAGCGATCCAGCAATTCAGACGCGTTTTTATCAACTCCAATGGGAAGCACAGAGAAATTTAGCAACAGATCTCTTAACTAAAACTTGGGAATTCTACCAGCTTACTCAAAACACTGATCATACTTAACGTTTTATTAAGCTGACATCCGAGCTAAGGCCTGATAAAGCATCTGTCAGATTCAACTGCCAAATGCATAAT
>JAGLDN010000397.1 GCA_023145575.1 Psychromonas sp. | reverse complement strand
GCGAGCAATTCATGATGCAAATAGTGAAGTTGAAGCAAGTATTAAACAGCTTAATCAAGATAATAAATTACAGCAAAAGAAGTTAGTCGCGTTTGAAGAGGAAGCACAAGACCAAGTATCAGACCTTACAAATAGCCTGTTCGAGCAACGAATGGTGGTTGAGTCTGATCGTGATAACCAGCTAGAAAAATTGAGTTCTTTGGTCGCTGAAATAGAGTTGAGTGTCAAAACACGATTAACTGATTACCGCGCACAAAATAAAAAGGCATTAGATGAATTAGATCCTGATGGTGAAGTTGATAAGCGCAGTAAAGAGCAACGTCAATTAGAAAAAGACCTCAGTGATTGCGCTGTTTGGGCTAATAAAGCCAAAGAATATCGCGTCTTTATGGATGATTTCTATATTCATTTAGGCCCGCTTATTGAAGAAACATTAAATAAAAATATTGAACTGGCTGGTTTAAAAAATAATCTTGCAGACTTTACACATAACAAACAACAAGAGATTGACTTTGAATCTAAAACCTTGAGAAAACTCGCCACTCAACTGCAACAAAATGAAGATTTATTGGCTCAATTAAAGGGCATGAAAAGCGAGTGTGAAAATCATGGAATAGCAAAACTTGCGAGTGAGAATGAGCCGAATAATGATGCTGAACTAACTATCACTTTCTGTCGAGATTGGCTGTCTGAGTTCTCTGATATTCATAAAAAACTGTTCAAGCAAATTCAAGATTTTAATGATTTATTCAGTAAAAAACATGCACGCAGTGAACTTTACGAAAATTGGGAAAAATTAATTGCCGATAACGATAATTTCAGTGGTGCAAAAAATATTTTTAAATACCAAAAACCGATTCAAGACTTGTTAAGCAGTGCGATTCAAAAACAAAAAAACACTTATCAATTAGTAACCGTGAACGCCAATATCATTAATGAATTCTATCAGCATATTGAGCATTTTGGACGCACTATCAGCCAGATAGGAAAGCAACTTTCTAAGAGCGTGACAGCCCTTGCTAGTTTTGAAGCACTTGCGGATATCAATGTAACGACTGTGATGAAACAAGAAGAGTTAGAATATTGGGGGCCGTTACAACAATTTGCTAAACTCTTTGAAAAACATCGAGATAATTTACGCGAGGGCCTTGGCGATATTCCCGAAGAATTAGTTTATGCAATGCAAAAACTATCTGCTTATTTACCTCATGATGGGTTTGTTTTAGCACATGAAAATTTATTTGATATTGAATTCACCATCACAGAGAAAGGGCAGTTAAAACGCGCTCGGAATGCAAGACAACTCAAAAAAATAAGCTCAACAGGGCTTTCATATTTAGCCATGTTATCTTTATTTTCTGGTCTGTTAGGCATGTTGCGCGGACAAGAGGGTAATCACTCAATGATTATTTTACCCGTTGATGAACTAGGCGAACTTGCAGCAGAAAATATTGATTTATTACTGAAAATGTTCTCTGCAAATGCAATTTCAATGCTGTCTGCTTCGCCTTCAACTGACCGACACATTTTGTCACTTTATGATCGCCACTATAAATTAAAAGACAATAAAATTTATCATGCACAAATTCCCGTTTCACGTCTTGATGAGTTACTCGCAATGAGAAATCAATTACCAGAAAGTGAAAAAGGAGCGACAACGCATGTTTAAAAAAACGGTTCAATCATTACTGACGGGT
>JAGLDN010000396.1 GCA_023145575.1 Psychromonas sp. | reverse complement strand
CAAAAAATGTATCAAGGCAATAAATCCATTTGACAACTTGTTAACTCGATGTGCGATCGCAGCATAACCACAGAGCTTTGGAAAATGTGAACTAAGATGATCTTGGGCATAACGATGTATGACTGAGATTGTTCGCTAACCCCTTAATATATCGGTAACAATATATTGCCATTACTTCTTTATCTGTAAATGAATCATCTTTTCTGGTGGTAAATCTTTCAACATGTGTATGAATTATATTTTGATATACATTGCAGATCAGCAAATATAATGATATTAATTTGTCTTCCCAGTTCATGTTTTTATCTCTCTTCGTTGGTTCGCACCTGAAGAGTAATACTAAACATGGGCTGGGCTCTATTATTTTCGGCTTTCGATTCGAATATATACCCATGTGACGCAAAAATGCAAAGCCAGCAATAAAAATAGTGCCATGCTACTAGGCATAAAATTGCCCTCTCGATGATTAACTCGTTGCTCTGGGTGTAAATATTTTAACTTTGTTGATTGATGCGCGTGACTAGGCCTGTGGGGGCGTTAGTTCGGTTTATTATGAAAATAAGCCAGCGCTAACGTTACAACAATCGAAAATGGAGTAAGCATAAAAGAATTAACATCCGTCCGTTAATTTTACCGAAAAATGATTAGCTCTGGTCATTGTTGATAGTTCGAATGTTGCACCTTATTTTGATTATTGAGTTCGTGCCTGATGTGATCTCAAGATGCATCGTCACTTCCCATTATAGAGGTAGAGCCTGTTTTAGCGATGCAAGCGAGATCTTTATCTAACCAGAACAGCGCTTTACCATCCTCACCCACCAGTTTTAATTTATCTAAAATGCTTTTAAATAGTTTCTCTTCTTCGTGTTGCTCTGCAACATACCACTGCAAGAAATTAAACGTTGAATAATCTTGAGAGGTAAAAGCAACATGTGTTAGTTGATTAATTGCTTTAGTGATTAAACATTCATGCTCGTATGTTGCGGTAAAAATTGTTTTAAGTGATTTATAAACATGTGGGGGTGCTTTAATTGTGCCTAGTAGCGGCATTGCTCCTGTTTCACTGACATAAGTAAACAGACGATGCATATGAGTCATCTCTTCTGTTGCATGGTCACGTAGTAAAAGTGCTCCGCCTTCAAACCCGTTATCTTCACACCAAGCACTCATCTGCAGGTATAAATTAGCAGAGTAAAACTCCAAATTAATCTGTTCATTTAGTTTTTCTATCATTGTTGCTGCTAACATTTTATTCTCCATGTTTATTGCATCTATTGTAATTCCGCTGAGGTTATTGAAAAATTCGTCGAGTAAATAGCCTAGAAAACAAAGATGGCATGATAATATTCGATAAGTATTTTTCATTAAGATATCTATTATAATCCTATTCTTATGGGACGTAAACATTCAAAGTTAAATCAGTTATGTAACGTAAACAAACAAAGTGAAATGAGTAAATTGAGTCAAGATACGAGGCAAAAAATTGAAGTTAAGCAATTGTGTGTAGAGATTTTATAATTTTGTTAATTGGAAAAAGTCGCCTTGTGCTTTGATCGTTCACTGTGTCTTTCATTAAAAGAATAAATCTGTGCATTACGGCAATCTAACAGGGAGTAACTATCACTTCATATTGCGGCTTAATCTTATTATCGAGTACGCTGTTGACGTTGCATTTTAACGTAACCTTCATATAGTATTATAACTAAGATTTAAATTGTGTTATATTTCTTTTAAAATAATGCAGGCTTAATTTACCTATGCTACAACAATATACAGATCAAATAGAAACGATTGGCTTATATGGGTTTTATACATTATTATTTTTATTAATGGGACTTTCTATTTCTGAAATATTAAAACGCAGTAACGTTCCTAAGTTTGGTCAATATATTGTCTGGGCTGTATTATTGTTAGGATGTGTCGGTTTCATTTTCAAGGGGCTCGTTGAAGTTATTTGGACTTCAATTTATTAAATATAAAACGATATCGTTACGACAATACCAATAAAGATTATAAGGCATTCATAAAGATTGGCTAAGTAGGTAAACGGCAAAAGAAACTTATATACCCATGTGACGCAAAAATGCAAATTCAGCAAGGGAAATAGTATCAAGGTGCTAGGCATAAAATT
>JAGLDN010000395.1 GCA_023145575.1 Psychromonas sp. | reverse complement strand
AACAATTACCTAATATTGTACCTTGTTCTGATTATAGAGCTTGAGCCTGACAAAGCATTTTGAATTAACATGGGTATATATCCATGTTAATTCAAGATGACAAATTAGCCCTACAAATTGTGCCAAAATATGAGGCCTAGAAATAGGTCCATAGATGATTAACTGCGTTAATCATCTATGGTAGAATCTTAGATTCAATTTTCAAGTGCATAGCTTAAACTAGTTGTAAAAGTAGCCAGTTGAGTATATCTTCACTACTTTTCCTCCGACAAGAGATGCAAATAATGAAAGAGTATACACAACTGACTGAGGCACTAAGATTTCAACTTTTATACCCATCACAGCTGAAACATGTATCTTTAGGTGTGATGGATATAAATCTACAGACTTTAAATCGATTTGTGATGACTCAGTAAGGATCAACTTAATTCAGTTGAATAATAGGCCAAGAAAGATGCTATTATTTATAACACCATTTGAAATGATGAAAAAATATGCTAGCACTAGCGGCTTAACGATTATGCACTTGAGGGTTGAATCTGCCAATTAAAATAAAGACTTTAATTCTTAAATAGTTATTCTCAATGGCTATTTTATAACTTGTCTCATTGGTGCAAGTAGTCTTGTCCTAGGTTACCTAAAGGTGGCGTTTCAGATCGGAAACAGATCTACAAATTCGAGCCATTTCGTTTAAAATAGTTATTTCTATAAAGGTTTATACCCTTGGACTGGGGTAAAAGTTTCCTTATCCTTGGGGGATGATCTGTTTTAAAATCACAAAACATTAGGCGTGCGGATCTAATTTAACCCAATTCTACATGCACAAATTAACTATATAAAAGGTCATTAATATGTCGAGCGTTGGAATCTTCTTTGGCAGTGATACAGGTAATACAGAAGCGATTGCTAAAATGTTGCAAAAAGAATTAGGTAAACAGCTTGTTGAGGTTAAAGATATTGCAAAATCAACAAAACAAGATATTAAAGAATTTAACTTGTTACTTTTTGGAATTCCAACTTGGTACTATGGCGAATCACAATGTGATTGGGATGATTTTTATCCAGAGCTAGAAGAAATTGATTTCACAGACAGATTAGTCGGTATTTTCGGATGCGGTGATCAAGAAGATTACGCCGAGTACTTTCTTGATGCAATGGGCTTCTTGGGCGCTATTGTTGAAAGTAGGGGGGGGCTCATTGTTGGGCACACATCGACACAGGGTTATTATCATGAAGAGTCAAAAGCTCTGATTGATGAGAATACCTTCATTGGCTTAGGCATTGATGAAGATCGGCAGCCAGAATTAACTGCCTCACGCGTGAAAGCATGGGTAAAACAAATCCATGACGAAATGTGTCTTGCTGAATTAGCATAATATAGATAAGATTGCGAAATTATGATTGATCAAAATGATTCCATAGAAAATAAAGCCTTGAAAAAGGCGGGTTTAAAAATAACATCTCCTCGATTGAAAATATTAAAATTACTGCAAGATCCTAGCCTTCACCACGCAAGTGCTGAAGATCTTTATAATCAATTATTAACACAAAAAAGTGATATTGGTTTGGCAACTGTGTATCGCGTGTTAAATCAATTAGATGATGCCGGCATCGTAACTCGACACCAATTTGAAGTGGGTAGATCAGTTTTTGAATTAGCCAATAAAAAACATCATGACCACCTTATTTGTTTAAAATGCGGTGAGGTTATCGAGTTTAATGACGATCTTATTGAAGTACAACAAAAATTAGTTGCTGAGTACTACGGCATCAGCTTATCAAATCACAGCTTATTTCTTTATGGCAACCCAATTAATGGTGAATGTAATCATAAAAAAGCTAACGTTGTGAATATGGTTTTGCAAAAAGAAACTTAATCGTAACAAGTAGTTAAGATCCTCTACGTTGACATATTTTATCGGTTAACATTCTACCTCAAGTCCAGACTCAATTGGTCTTGCAAATTATTAACTTTTACGTAAGATGGGTCTACATATTAAAAAATGAAATAATTAAAGGCATTAAATGAGATCACAAACAGCAAAATTTTTATTTTCAAAAGGCTATAACGTGATTACTGAAATGTATCGGATACAAGTTGTTGATCCTGGTTTATTAGTGTCCAATGGAAACTTTGGACCCCCTGATTTTAGGCTTTTGGTGGAGCCAGCGCCACAAACTCAGTTTGACTGGCTTAGATTGGCTTTGCGTACTTTTAATAAGAACAAAGGAGAGCGCCTTGACATTGCGGCACTGGCGGCATACTGGATTTGTAGCGATGTTTATGAATATGAAACTGGCTATAGCGTAGAGGTCATTTCTGGTCTAGATCATCCCTTTGTTGTTGTAAATAGAAAAGGATCAGTTCACGATATTGAAAGTTGGGGTGTAAATGCTTTTATCATGGATCCTTGGTATCAAAATCACTTTCCAAAAGATCAGATTTCTGGCATATTTTGGATGTCAGCAGATGGTAGTTCTGATGCTTATCATCAAATAAGACAGGATATCATAGTGAATTCTCATAAATTAGAAGTCCTTGGAAAGATAGCATTACCATTGGACGATCCATATAATTCAGGAGATCCACTTCCAAAGAGGAAGTTTCATTAAGTATGTAGCTTGTATTCAAGTATTAAGTGTGATTTTTATAAAGCGACCAAGATCTCTGATTGGGCTGTAATGATTAATAAGACGTTTTATCTCCACGGTTTTTTATGGTTGAGCGAAGGTAATATCTGATTCTGATTTCTTGGCTACTTGCGGATGATATGCAAACACTTTCCCATTGTTCAAGGTACCCGTAATAGCCATTTCCTTGTAAGGAGCCATGCATTGAATTATCGCATCAGTGGTTATCTCGGTATACATTCTATGAATGGGTATATACTTTGTAATTATATTGACTCCTGCCATTCAGTGAGTTTTGATATTAGCAATGAGGATATTTTTGAAAACTCACTGCCTAGTTGGATCAGTTTTGAAGCCTCTTCTTTTTTTCCCTTTAATGCTAATGTGAGCACTATTGCGGCTTGAATGTGAAACGTTTTATGGATTCCTATGATTTCATTATAGAAAACACCTTGTTTTAGGCTTGGATCAATGCGAACATATAGCCATTTTCCAAAAGAGCAGTGATAGTCATGTTGCACTTTTTCTGGTGTTGATGAGCTTTTTCCTGTGTCAATCGCATTACGTAAGGTGTTCTTCCAAATACCATGCCCTGAAATTGCCTTAGTGATCTCTTTTTTAAAATGAGCCTTATTCATAATTTACCTGTTTAAAATGTTGATCATTTTCATGGTAGCTTAAGATGTGAAATGAATCAATGTGTGAATTAAATAATACGAAATCACGAAATCACGAAAGCTATGTCCCTTTAAATAATTTCTCTATTATAGTCAGTATTTCTATTTTTCTTTTATAAGTTTGATTTAAAGCGAGTATCGATAGAGTAAGTTAGATCAGAAGCTTTTCGTTTAGGAACTGTTTAGCTCAACGCTTGCTTTATTTTCATCTTGAATGATAACGGGTATAGAGGTTTTGTCGTAAATGAAGAGCTGGCACCCCATACCAAAGCTCAAAAAAAGCAGTTAAAGCCTAGCAAAAAATACAGGCAGTTACTGCGTTATATCAGTTATTTAAAACAAGATAAAATGTTGTTGTGTAGACTTGTTGTTTGATTATGAGATAGTCTTTAAATATTCTTGCATCTGTTTAAAGATATCAACTAATGATACTTTGACTAGCTCAATGTCATCTGCACTCGGTTTTTTCTCTTCTTTACATAATAATTCAATTTTTTTAATGACGGGCACTGTGTCTGTTTCGCAAATATTAGAAAGCGCACCAGCTAAAGTATGCGTTGTATGAAATAGATCGGACAATTGGTTTGCATCAAATTGAGATTGAATCTTTTCATTGATGCCACTGTTATCTTCTAAGTATTGCGTAAAAAGAACACTGATAAACTCTTTGTCGCCATCAAACATTTCTTCTAACATTTCAATATTAATCATGCTTAATTCCTTTTATGAGTAAAATGGTGATAAATATTATTTTCAATCATTTACAATAATATAGGTATGTATTAAAAAAATTATTGATTAATCATTGAAATTTTTTTATGGTAATTGTGTTTTCTTCATATTTGCCATTGAAATGTGATAAAGGCACTTTCTCATGGCAGATAAAAAGCATGTGCAATAATTTTCAAGTTCTTATCGTCAAATTCTCGAGTAGTATGGCAATGATAAGCATTCTCAAATATTAAATTAGCTATTCGTTTCAAAAAATAATGTTGGCTACTCAAGCTTATGCAGTGCAAAGAACGCGTTATAAAATAGTGCATTAAGCATCAAAGTCTTCAATTGTATATCCCTATGTGACGTTGAATTTTCATGCCACATATGTAAACATGTCTTCGGAGCGCATTTTCAATAAACTGTATATCTTCTTATCTCCAAAAATCTAAACCGTCTGATTTCTGCTTGGAAAGTAGCCACCATAGTTACACTGCTATTTAATTTTTTTTCTCAATGTGTTAGGCGAATGGTGATAATTTATGCGATCAAAGCCTGCCAGTGTTGATCGAATATTTTTGTCAAGTTGATTCAGAAAAACTAATGCGTGTCTATGAATTGAATCACCGCTTTGCTTTAAATTTTTACTGTCAACTATTTTAAGCTTGATTCTATGCACTTTATTGTTATAGGTTATTTTAACTCGCATATAGTAAGTTTCGAATTTGAACGAAGCATTGACTACATTCTTGTCTTGCCCATCATAAAACCAATATTGTTTTGTTACGCCGTATTCTGTAAGAGCCTCGTTCAAGATTTTTATTTTTTTAGATGAAATTTCTAGTGTAGGGGCGTTTGTTAAGGAATACAAAATCGCAGATTGAGTTTGTTGTTCAGATAAGCTGCGTGGTACATGTATTGCTGGAGGACTAATGTTTTGTGTTGTTGTACATGCACCAAGGCTCAATAGACTTAATAGTAAAAAGATCTTTTTCATTTCATATATTCCTCGTAAAAAATGTTTTACGGTATTCTTATTCCATAGTGGGAATATGATGTTTGATTGTTTTAATTATAATTATTTGTTTTTAATTAAGGCACTGATAATTGTGAAATCAGTTATTTGATGATACACATTTATATTAGATTTATCAGTGTTAATTGCGCAAGTAGATGAAATAATTTGTGCCGGAGTTTTATTTATTATTGTTTTCTTATAAAATTTTAAAAAATGAATGTTTTTAATCTGTAAAATGATTATGATTACATATATATGAAATAATAAAGTCAAACTTAAAACTAAGCTACAAAGTCTAATAGGTTTAAACGTAATTTGCGATCTAGGTCAAGTAACAAGGTGATCGCATTCAACTATCGGTTGATTTTAAATGTATTCTTCGTTTCTGCAAACAATGCATTGTGTAGTTGGTTGCTTTTTTATTGTTATCATTTTATGTTAAAGTTTACATTAATCTTAATTAACTTGAATCTAGGAACATAAGGGATATTTTGACATTTAGGTTTAAAAAAGCGGATAATATAGAGTTATTGATTTGTATGATCCTATGATCTGCATTGGCTTAACGGTTTAAGATAATTAAATAATTACCATGATATGTGTCTTTAAACAAATGCCTATAATGTGATGCGTTATGCATCATCTATTCTGTTCTATTTAATTGGCTATTTATCTATACAAGGTTATCAAAATTATCTATACAAGGTTATCAAAAGTTTTTCTTGTTTTGTCTGCTGCGTTTTTTGCTTCGTTTGTGGTGTTTAATAATCTAATGGCAGGTGTCTCCAACTACATCTTATTGAGTCATGTGCTCAAAATGGACACCCTATTCCCTAACAGTAGTTGTCTTTGGAGAGCGGTTGATTCATCATCTATTTATCATGTTGTTTTTTGGTTTATTATCATAGTAGAGGCGATAATCGCTTTTTTATGTTTGCTCGGTAGTTATCGGTTATTCAAATTAAGAAACGATGCTATGAATTTTAATAAAGCTAAAGGTATAGCGATTCTTGGATTGACGTTTGGTATTATCTTATGGTTTACAGGGTTTATGATAATCGGAGGAGAATGGTTCTTGATGTGGCAGTCTACTAAATGGAATGGTTTACAGGGATCGTTTCGTATAGTTGTGATATTTGGTATCATATTGATCTATCTTAATCAGACTGATAGTGGATCCGAAGCCTAGCAATCTAGGATTACTCTTGCAAGTTGGCATCTTATCTTGATGTATTATGAGTATTTACCCATGTGACTTGTAAATGTTTTATTGTGTTGCTTACTCGGTTGGCATGGCATCTATAGTGGTTTAATAATCATGCAATATTTCTCTTTGAGGGATCCTATATAGTATCAAATAATCAAATAATCAAATAA
>JAGLDN010000394.1 GCA_023145575.1 Psychromonas sp. | reverse complement strand
TAATCAAATAATCAAATAATCAAATGATTTTTCGTAAAGTCCCCAAAAAAATATGTCGATCACGTTTTTAAAACTATTTACTGTGTGTCATAGACTGATTATAATATGGTAGATATAGTTCATTTTTTATGGATCATGAATTTAATATTTGGAAATTTTTTCTAATTATTCAACATACTCATATGACGTTAAGATGCAAAGTCAGCCAAGTACTCGATGAACAGAGTAAGGCGCAATAGAAGGCTTAACAACGATTAGTCTTGTAATTGTTTCTCTGTCGAATTAACTCATTTCACTTCTTGGTTTAACATAATAAATAAGGCAGCTTAACTCGCAAGGGAACAGTGCATAATATTAGTATTTAAAAGGAAATAAAATGTCTATATGGTTACCTGAGTTTAAAAAAATAATCAGTGAAAAGAAAGGTTTTGATTATACAACACAAGGATCTTATCGTCTGGTGCTCCATACAACGGAAGTTGGAGAATTAGGCTATATGCCAACAACACATATTAACCCACCGCAACTGTGGGTTGATTTAAATAAAAATATATATTTACAAGGGATCCCACTTGATAAGGCAGGTTATTCTCTTAAACACCCTAGTGATACGATTGATACTAATGGTCTTTTTTGTGTTCAAGTTGAAATTATAGGTTTTGCTAATAACATACAAAATTATTCGGATGAGTGGTATAAAAAATTGGCATTAAATGTTGTTAAACCTATTTGTGATGCTGTTGGGATTGACTATCAGGTCTATAAAGAGTTTAAGGGAGAAGGTGAAGGGCTACTTGCATCAACCACCTCCGTAAATAGAATGTCCAATGATGAATGGGCTAATTTTAATGGTGTTTGTGGCCATCAACATGTCCCAAATAATGATCATTGGGATCCTGGTAAATTACAATATCAAAAAGTTATTGATTTAATAAAATCATCTCAATTAATCGAAGCGTGAAAATCATCATCAAATTTTGCCAGTTCAATGCTAATGCGATAGCTAAAGTGAGGCATTATGCCATATCCCTGCGGCGTAAAGGTGCAATGTCCAGCATTCGTTCGGATGTCAGGTCAAGGCACAACATTTCAGCTATCTTTGTTTCAAAGGTTGGATCATAAGAAATAAAATGATTGAAAACATGCTCTAAATTTTATCTGATAGTATTATTACAGCACTATCAACATCAAAGTTAGAGCATGAATAAATATAATACTGCCCTTTTAAAATGCGATTTAGAAAACAACAATCGATAAAACTAGAAACACCTGTGCAGCATAATATGCTTGATCACCCTGAGCGAAAAAAGCGTACATTTTTAATTCGAAGTCGTCGATTGGTTGAAACTGTAATAAACAAGCTAGCAAGTTAATTTAATATGAATAACGTATGCGCCTTAAGGATGTGGTCTTTATCAGGTCGCCTAAGTCGTAAAATGTTAGCTCATGATTTGGGTATGTATAATGCTTGCCAATAATTTTCTTAAATAAAAGCATCTACAACTTTGGCATGTTATCTGTGCTTAAAGGCACGCATGGCGTTAGTTAAAGCTTTATTAGGCGACAATTAACTTGG